>JAEUUY010000017.1 GCA_016787225.1 Chitinophagales bacterium | reverse complement strand
CTGACCATATCACTATGGGATGGGATGGGGTCTATAAAAACGAGCCACAACCAAGTGGCGTATACAGCTTCTCTGCAGAGGTAGAATATCTCAACGGAGAAAAACGTACTAAAAAAGGAAGTATTACGTTGATAAGGTAGTCTTAATAACTACTTTAAAAATGCCAAGGATTCGTCCTTGGCATTTTTAGTTTTATTCAACTAAAAAATCAATTTAAATAAAATTATTAATTAAAAACTAGGTTGTATGCAACCATACATACCCAATTATCGTCAGATAATAAATAGAACAAGAAAAAATGGACTTTAAAGACAAGGTCAAACTGAGTGATTTAATTGATAAATATGACTTAAAAATCATATCTAACAGGTATTCAAAAGAGGTGAATGGTATCAATGAAATCAATAGAGTTAAAGAAGGCGATATCACCTTTGTTGACACCCCGAAATACTATGAAAAAGCATTAAAAAGTTCTGCATCATTTATTATAATCAATCAAGTAATCGATTGCCCAGAAGATAAATGCCTATTATATACTGACAACCCATTTAAGATATTTAACCAAATAGCTCTTGACTACTTCCCTACTAAACATTCAAATGATTCGATTATCAGTTCTGAGGCAATAATTGGAGAAGGGTGCATTATCTATCCAAACGTTTTTATTGGGAAAAATGTAACAATAGGTGACAACTGCATTATTTATCCCAATACGACGATATACCCGAATACAACAATAGGTAGCAATGTTATCATACAATCCAATACAGCAGTAGGTTCGGAAGCCTTTTATTATAATAAACAAGGTGGCAAATATCTTAAAATGCATACTATTGGGAACACTATAATTGAAGACGATGTAGAAATAGGATCAAACTGCAGTATTGATTCAGGTGTATCAGGAACTACTAAGATAGGAAAAGGGAGTAAGCTAGATAATCAAATACATATTGCGCACGGAGTAATTCTTGGAGAAAATTGTTTGGTTTGTGCACAAGTAGCTATAGCAGGTAAAACTAAAATAGGGAATAATGTTACAATTTATGGGAAGGTAGGTATTTCCAAAGGACTAACTATTGGGGATAATGCAATAATTCTTGCTTCATCAAATGTAGATAAAAATCTAGAAGGAAATTTACGATACTTTGGATCTCCTGCGATAGAGGCGAGACAAGCTATGAAGCATTATGCCGCCGCTAGAATGCTCCCGAACTTATTAGATAAAATAAAACACCTCATAGCTGATAAGGAAACAGTTATGTAATTAGGTTTATTTTTTTCAATTTTAATTAAGTAAGAGAGGTTTGTCTTTAGACAAGCCTCTTTGTTTTTATTATAATCATAATTAAAGATTCCAAAAATTATTTATGGTAACACCTTCATAAAAAGTTCTAACTTTAGTGCCAAAATAATTGATTCATGTCTATTTGGAAATCTCCCCAATCATTAGAAGAACTAAAACTCAGAGCGCAGAATACAATGGGTCAATTCTTAGAAATGGAATTTTTAGAATTAGGAGAAGACTTTTTAAAAATGAGAATGCCAGTAATAGGAAAAACAAAACAACCAATGGGTTTACTTCATGGGGGTGCCACGGCAGCCTTAGCTGAAACTATAGGCAGTGTATCAGCTGTTATGTGCGTTGATGCTGAAAAGGAAAGCATAGTAGGCCTTGAGCTCAATATAAATCACCTACGAGCCGTAAAAGATGGATTTGTATATGCTAAATGCAGTCCCTTTCATTTAGGAAGAACTACACATGTATGGAATATTGAAATCAAGGATGAAAATGATAGAATGGTAAGTGTAGCCCGGCTCACGACTATGGTAGTTAAGAAGCATTAAAAAAAAATAGGTCACCCATTGCAGGTGACCATTTTTTGAAAATAACCAGTAAATCAATCCCTAGATAGAAAAGATTTTCAGTTTCCAGAGTGCTTTTTAGTGTTAGATTTTTTTTTCAGTATTCGGTATATTTGTTTAAAAATAGCTTTCGTTTGTCTTCCCATGGACCTAGACTAATTGCTGCTAAGTCCATGGATAATTTCTTAAGGATTTGTTCTCATTTTTTGGAGCTCGTTTATTACGTAGTAAGGTTGATTAGTTTTTCTAGTACAAAGATGCGACAAGATGATAAGAAAAAAAACAAGAAAAAATAAAGTTTGTTAGACGTTTTTGACGAAAAACTGACTATTTATTGAAAATAATCTAAGAGGAATTGCTAGAATTCTTTGCATGCTGTTATACCAACCGTAAATTTAAAAAATGCAGACAAGTGAAATTTCATGAGCATTGTACCAAATTCAATTGGACCATATTCACCTTTGAATTGGTATATATAATATTCAGTGACTATGAAGAACTAAGAAAACGGTTTTTCATTATGGAAATAACCATTTTAAAAACCAAAATCTAAACATCTTTACTTCTGAATCTTAATTACTTCAGAATTAAGATCATTCTTTATATAGTATAAGCCATTCGACCAAGATAATGTCGACAACTCTATTTTTTCAGACATTGGACCACTTGCAATTAACTGACCTAAAGAATTATAAATCATATAGTTTGCTTTTCTAAGCATTGGATTTAGAATAATCAAGCTATGTTCAACTTTTGTAGGATATACAGACCAACCCATATAATCTATATTACTTATTGAGGATGTTGCCTTCTGCAAATAAATTCGTTTTGAGACAGGCGTTATTGGAATAGTATTGTAATCTTTGTCAATTAATGCTACTTCCTTGAGGTAAATATTCATATGGGTAATATCACCAGGGTTAGCTATTCCTATTAATACATCTTCAATAATAATATCAATGATACCTCCTTGTGGATCAATATCACCATTACTTTGATTTCTCTTACTATAAGCTATGTTCACGTGCTCCATGTAGCTAACAGTGTCCATCAAAAAAAGAGTAGAAAATTCATCCCACACATTGGTTCTGTTATACTTAGTATATGGATAGAATCTACTTTGAGTTATATTATTTTTATCATATACTCTAACAGTGTATGAAAATCCTAATCCATAAGCACTTATTTTACCTGGAGAATTAATTACAATAGGCACACTTATCCTGCCTACAGAAGAATTTAGCTTTATGGTATCAGGAATAGAAAGGACTAATTTTACTTCATTAGAAGCAAAACTCAATATCGGAAGATAATTACCTTTATCCTTACCAAAATTTCTTCTTAACTGCACTATATCATTCTCATTTATTAATCCATTCCCATCTACATCAGCATGTTTAGCATTGATTCCTCTAACTTCATAAAACCAGTTATGAACCTTTTTGGGAACTCCAAAACTAATATTGGTATCCGCAAGATTTCTTGGCGAACCGTATTGTCCAAACATTAAGCCTATAGGCAAAAGATCCATGTGATTTACAAGATTATCCTTATTGCAATCGCCTGGATACAAATCGCCTGGAATTGATTTTTTCTCAAAATAAACTGTCGTAGAATCTAAAGTCGAACCTAAAATAGTTTTATAGCGAAAATTGCCAAAAACGAGTGCAGAACTAGTAGATTTAATATTCACAAAACTAGAGTCAGAGGAAATTTCAAGTGTATACGAAGCTGTATCTAGACCAATCTTAGTCACTCCAATAATTCTGAGTTGATTTTGATTAGCATCATTCAATTTTAAAAGTAAATTATAATTTAGATGCATGTCATCTCTAAAATAAAACGTATCTTTCCCCAGCTGAGCCTTTAGCTGAGAGAAACCTATAATATTTAGGCCTAAGAATAGTAATAGTCTTTTCATTGTTTGTATATTTTGCTTATTTAATTTATATAGACTAGAAATTGAAAATTAACCTTTATCTCATTTCCATACAAAGGTAGCTATAATTTACATCAATTTCAAAATAATATTTTAACTTTGTTAGACATTTTTTTAATATTATATGAAATAGACATAAAAACAAAGAAATGAAACAAAGTATAATTGGTGAAATTTATTTCTCTTGGACCAAAGGGGAGTTGAAAAAACTAAATAAATTTATAAGTACAAGCCATTGGTCAAAGAGCGTAACCATAATACAATGTCACAACTGCCTTGCAGCTTACGCCAGTAAAGAAAGATTGGATCAATTGACCAAGGAAATATTATTTAAGGAGGTATATCCAGAGGATAATTATAATGACAATAAGCTGAGGTTTACTTTAAATAGGCTCATGGAAGCCATTAAGGAATTTATACTCTTAGAGGAAAATGAAAAAAAGAATGTGCATTCTGAGAAAATTTGGATGGATTTCATTCAAAACAAAAAACTAAAAAAGAATATTTTATTGAACATTGAGAATGACTATAATCCTCATGGCGCACTTAATAAATTTATCTTTCAATACAATAAAAGCGTTTTAAATGGACAATATAATTTTATTAAAAATGCATCCGTTGAAGATAAATATAATTCAATTATTGAAATGGCAAAAGCTGCCGAAGCTTTTGCTGACTTCGAATTTCTCCGTCAATATTCCTTACTAATTACATTTTCAAATGTATATAAATCAAGCGATCTGCATATTGTCCAGACTCGCTATAATGAACTAAAACATAAATCAAACTATAAGAATATTCCCGAATTTGAGGTGTACTTCTTAATAATAGAACTGTTAACCAATCCAAATCATGAGGGATATTATAATCTAAAGAATTATCTGTTCGAAAACTCAAATCTATGGGACTTACCTGATCAAATTATATGGATAAATTATTTGTTAAACTATTCCACTGCACAAATAAATAAAGGGGATCTTGATTTCATAGATGAACAATATTTAATTTATAACTTTTGTCAAGAAAATTCAATGTTTAATTCTCTTGATTTCCTTACAAATACAAGAATCAATAATGTCATCCATATTTTTTTAAGAAAAAAAGACTTCATTAGAGCAGAAAAGTTTATTGAAGACTATGTATCCTTTCTTCCATCTGAAATAATGGATTCTTGTAGACACTTTAATCTGGCGAGAATACGCTTTGAGAAAAAAATGTATAAAGAAAGTTTAAGAGAATTGCTAAAAGTGGATTTTGGGAGAGATGCCTTTTATTCTATCAACTCAAAAGTGCTTTTATTGAAAAATTATTTCGAAATAAAAGAAAGCGATGCACTTTCCTCACTCGTGATTAGCTTTAAAGAATATATTAAGAAAAATAAAGTAATTTCTGAATCACATAAAATCAGTATTATCAATTTTTTAAAAATGGTCGATAAAATCTATGGAGCTACGCCTAGTAAAGCCAAAAAACTAGATGAAGATATTTACAAACAGACACAAATCGCAGAGAAAAGCTGGCTTCTTGAAAAAATATCAGAAAAAATCAGGTAAGAAAAGGTCTAGCAGAATTTCTTTGAATTAAACCAATTCTTTTTCTTTACGCTTACTACTCGCCAGAATAGTGTTGACAGTAGATTCCTTTGGAGTAAACAAATGCGCATCAAGCATAGATTTAGATTTCTTTAAATCTCTATATTCTTCAGCCAAAACTGGGTTTTTTAAGATCTCTTGTTTCAATTTGTAATTATCGCAACAATCTGATTCTCCGTAAATTGATTTTAAAAGATCGGTGTGGGTAAAGGTTTCTTGCATATATTGAGTTATTTTGGGTTTGAATTACAAGTTACTAACGCTACAAATATAAGTTTATTGTGACATTATTCAAAAAATTTTCATTTTCATTAAAAATTGTTGCAAAACATAGCCTGGCATTCTATGAGGAATACTTATGGTTATTTTCTACATGATAACACTTAAACGCTAAGTTTATTGTGTCTTTAATTAACTTTAATTTTAAATTGAACAAAAAAGGAAGCATTAATTTTGTAGTGAAACATGATAAAGGAGTTAAATTCCATTGATAAACTGGATCTTTTGGCAAAAAAAATAGTCGAAGGATACCTGATTGGACTGCATCGCAGTCCATTTCACGGATTTTCTGCCGAGTTTCGTGAACATAAGCAATACAATCTAGGAGATAATCTAAAAAGTATTGATTACAAGGTATTCGCCAGAACGGATAAGCTTTTTATCAAAAAATACGATGAAGAAACCAATCTCCGTTGTCAATTGGTTATCGATGTATCTAGCTCCATGTATTTTCCTAAAGAAAATCCCCGAACAAAACTTGAATTTAGCAGTATAGCAGCGGCCAGTCTCATTCACTTGTTAAAAAAACAACGAGATGCTTTTGGTTTAACCCTCTTTTCAGACTCCATTCTACAGAATATAGAGCCAAAGCTGACTGAGAAGAATAAGCAGTTAATTTATACCGCTTTAAATAACTATTTGCAAAAAGAAAACAATCATTCTACCTCCAATATTATCGAATGCATTCATGGTTTGGCATATTCGTTGAAGCGTCGAACCCTCGTTGTCATTTTTACGGATCTATTGAATACCACTATCGATGACAGTTTTGACGAAAAATTTGTAAAGGCACTTCAGCACCTCGCATTTCAAAAGCATGATTTAATATTATTTTATGTGCATCAGAAAAAAACAGAAATAGAGCTTGATTATGGAATTCAGCCTACTGAGTTTATTGATATGGAAACAGGTGAAAAAATTAAATTGATACCCTCAGAATTGCAATCAAAATTTCAAAAAGCAATGGAAGATAAAATAAACAAAATCAAAACCAAATGTATACAATACGGAGTAGATTTTGTGGAGGCAGATATTAACCAAGATTACAACCAAATTTTATCGAGCTTTCTCCGAAAACGCACTAAGATGCTTAAATAACCATGTCAGAATTGATTCATTACAAGTTTGCAGGAGATAAATCTAAACCTTGTCTGCTTATAGTGCATGGGCTATTCGGCAGTCTAGATAATTGGCAGTCTTTAGCTAAGAAGTGGTCAGAAAACTTCTACGTCATCAGTATTGATGTTCGAAATCATGGACGTTCGTTTCACAGCGACGATATGCGATTTTCGTCATGTGCCATGGATATAAAATCGGTATTAAAAAATGAGAGCATTGAAAAATGTCACCTACTTGGCCATTCGATGGGAGGTAAAATAGCAATGGAATTTGCAAGTCTATTTCCAGATTCTTTAATAAGTCTTATCATAGTAGACGTTGCTCCATACAAGTATCCACCTCACCATGCAGACGTATTTGTAATGATAAAAGGAACAAACCTAGCTGCATACACCAATCGTAATGATATCGAAAATGCCATTCGTTCTTATATCCACGAAGAAGGAGTGGTGCAATTTATGATGAAAAATATTCGAAGAAATGAGCAGTCAATGAAATTTGAATGGAAGTTTAACTGGCAAGTACTCTATAGAGACTATCTTGAAATTATTCAATATATGCCACAGAAAGGATTCGCTGGAAAAACAATATTTATAGGTGGAGAACAAAGTAAATACATAACGAAAGAGACCTCATTGCATATCTTTGACCTCTATCCAAAAGCAGAATTAGAATTCATTTCAAATGCTGGACATTGGGTGCATGCGGACAACCCCGATGAAATTTACCATAAAGTAAATCAATTTATTGATAATAAATAAAACGCAATTTAAAAGCAATGATTCTAAAAGATAATAAAACAAAAATAATAGCAACCTATGGCCCAGCCTGTGAATCGGACGAGGTTTTTAGTAATATGATAAAAAATGGAGTAGATGTGTTTCGCTTCAATTTTTCGCATGGTGATTATGATTTTCATTTGAAAGGATTTCAGAAAGTAAAAGACTTTAACAAGCAACATGGCACGCACATAGCTATTCTAGCAGACCTTCAGGGTCCTAAAATACGGGTAGGTGAAGTCGAGAATGGCAGTATATTATTGGAGGTAGGGCAGCAGCTTCTGGTTACGAATCAAAAACAAATTTCAACTTTAGAAAAGCTCTACGTGAGCTATGACCGACTTGGCGAGGACGTTAATGTTGGTGAGAATATATTAGTCGATGATGGTAAAATATGTCTACAAGTACTATCTATTATAGACGATCATACCATAAAGGTAATAGTGCTAGAAGGTGGAGAACTCAAATCAAAAAAAGGTGTCAATTTTCCCCATACTAAAACTACTATAGAATCACTTACTGCCAAAGACAGGCAAGATTTAGAATTTGCTATCAACAATCGTGCAAACTGGATAGCCCTCAGCTTTGTACGCAAGGCAGAAGATGTCATGGAGGTAAAAAAAGTCTTTGGTGAGGCATGGTTACATTTAAAAGTAATTTCAAAAATAGAGAAACCAGAGGCCATCACTAATCTTGAAAGTATTTTGGAGGTATCGGATGGAATCATGGTAGCGCGCGGTGATTTAGCTATCGAGGTGCCTCTAGAGAAAGTGCCACTATTGCAGAAAGAAATTGTCAAAAAATGCAATCAACTGGGAAAACCAGTTATCGTAGCTACACAAATGATGGAGAGTATGACCGAGCGCAGCTTTCCTACAAGAGCAGAGATTTCGGATGTAGCCAATGCCGTGCTAGATGGCGCTGATGCCTTGATGCTGAGTGGAGAAACTTCTGTAGGGCTTTTTCCTGTCAAGGTTATAGAAACCATGTCGAAGATAATAGAGCAGGTAGAAATGAATTCTGATATATATAATACCATGAGCTATGTCAGCGATATCGATAATGCAGATTATATCCCTGATGCCGTTTGTCATTCTGCGGTGAACCTAGCAGAAGGGTTAAGTGCAAAAGCCATCATCGGAATTACTCGCTCGGGATATACTGGATTCCGAGTATCTAGCTTCCGTCCGAAATCTAAGATTTATATTTTTAGCGATAATAAGCCTCTCCTCTACACCATGAATCTTATATGGGGAGTAAAAGGCTTTTATTACGAAGGTTTTGAGGGTACTGACCAAACTATCAAGGACGTTATTCAAATCTTAAAGGATAAAAAACTGGTTAAGAAAAATGATATTGTTATCAATACGGCATCCATGCCTTTCAATGAAAAATCAAAGACCAATACCGTAAAGGTTACAGTTGTGAACTAGTCAATGACAAACAAAGAGAAAGTTCAAAGTCATTCGAAGTTAGTAGACCTTTTAAAAATGGCATACTCTGCCGAAAAGGCAGCAGCGTTCGCTTATATAGGTCACGCGAGCTCTGTCTCAAGTATAGAAGAAAAGAATGCCATTAAGCAAATAGAAGATGATGAATGGTATCATAGAAAAGAGGTATTCGAGATTATGAAGTTATACCATATTGAGCCTTCTTCATTTTATGAATTCAAATTTCATCTTATTGGAAGACTTATTAGTTTATCCTGCTACCTTATCGGTTGGTTTATGCCCTATTATTTTGCAGGAAGGCTAGAAAGTGGAAATGTATGCGAGTATTTTAAAATGATGCAATATTTCCATGAGTTAGAAATTTATGACCATAATAAGGTACTTTATGAAATGGGGATCAAAGAAAAAGAACACGAAATCTATTTTCTCGAAAAAATAAAAAACAAAAAACTACTTCCTCTATTTGAAAAATTATTCTTTTGGGGGAGCCATCATAGCTTCAATGACGTAAACTTGCAAAATAAATACCCAATTGAAGAATCTGCTAAGTATTGCCAGAAATAGGCTAATCATATATTTGCTTTCAGTTGCAGATAAATAATCGCAACTAAAATAGCCAAACCAAAACTCAACAATGTCCCGATAAGTATATACTCGGTATGCTTGACATCTTTTCCGTCTTTCAATTCACCAAAGCGAAAGATGGATTTAGCAGCTAGCAAGAATCCAATTCCCTCCCAAAATCCTGAAACTACAAAGTAAAAGATAAACAATCTTTCTAATA
Source organism: Chitinophagales bacterium (assembly GCA_016787225.1). Lineage (NCBI taxonomy): Bacteria > Pseudomonadati > Bacteroidota > Chitinophagia > Chitinophagales > Chitinophagales bacterium. Next base: position 53,794 of record JAEUUY010000017.1, on the reverse strand, counting down.
AACCTATTACTTTTCCTGCATCTTCTAGTCCCTTATTCGGTGGGCTATAATCAAATAAAGACATTATTTTACTAATGATAATAGAACAAGTGCTCAACAAGAATATCAGCATTGCTAGCAATAGATAATTATCCTTGCTAAAAATCTTGTGCCACTCGATCTGGACTTCAAATAAGCAAAGAATAAATATAAAAATGGATAAGGCATGTAAAGTCTGATCTAAGATAAGATTGTTGATTTCTTTAATTTTCCGTACAATCAAAATTTTCGTTACACTGTCTATAGCTAGGTGCGAAAAGGCTAAGACCACTATAGGGAATATATAATCTTTTTTAAATCCATTAATTATCAGCATAATAGCCAGATGTATAGCTACGTGCAGATATAAATACGGAGACCTAAATTTCTTAGCTCCAATATTCTTAACCATTTTATCTGTTTGGAAAACAAAATCTCCTAGCAGATGACTAAGCACTATTTTAATCAGGAGTTCAAACATAGAACTATTTTTTTAGTATACAAATTCAAAGCCTCTGAAATCTCGTCATAGCCACCTCGCTTAAGTGCCCTGCTAATGGTAGCACTATTTTTATGTAATTTTTCTGCCAACTCCTTTTGCCTTAAACCTTTATTCTCAATGGCATAATAGATAGTCTCAGCAGTTACAGGCTTCCAATTATCAGTAATAAATCCAATTAATTTTAAAATAGGATTGAAGTGGTCATCCAATTCATTAAATGGTGATTTTATTGCCAAGGTTTCATTTTTCAGCTTATCAAAACACTCCCCAGAATAAACAAAAGCACTGCCATTGGATTCTGTAACTTTTTTGCCAGAATATGTCTTATCGCCTATTCCTATAGCCATTCGTACATTTAAAAATTCAACGCTCCTCAAAGCAGCTTTGATAGTGAATACCCAGTTTAAAGCTTCCTCTACCTTGACTTCTATTTGGAAACTATCTCCCCTATAGATTTCCCATTTCTTTTTATCGGCAATATTTTGCGAGAATAGCTTCTTAAGCTTAGGCTGCCAATACCTTGAATTGACTTGCCTAGAATTAATAATATCACCTGTGATAACTGCTATCATCTTTTTAATTTCTGCAAATATATAAATAATTGCCCTAAAAAGGACAATTTTCAATAATTGCTCTAAAAAGGACAATTTTTAATAATTGTTCTAAAAAGGACAATTTGTTCAGTTAGTCCTTAAAAAAAATGGCACATAGAAAATTAAAACTTCTATTTTTGCCTTCCTTTTTAAAAATCAAACAATTAACTATTTATAAAGTAATGGACAACAATTTAATTTACATCTTACCATTTTTTGGTATCGTAGGTCTGGTTTACATGTTTTTCCTATCCTCATGGGTAAAAAAGCAAGACGCTGGTGACAGCAAAATGACAGAAATCGCTAACTATATAGCAGAAGGAGCTATGGCTTTCTTAAACGCTGAATATCGTATTCTAGCTATTTTCGTAGCTGTAGCAGGTATCTTATTAGGCGTGCTATCTCAAATGGTAGCTACTTCACACTGGCTTATCGTAGTTGCTTTTGTCATAGGAGCTATTTTCTCAGCAGTAGCCGGAAATATCGGTATGAGAATTGCTACTAAAGCCAATGTCAGAACGACGCAAGCAGCTCGTACGAGTTTAGCTAAAGCCTTGAAAGTATCCTTCGGTGGTGGTACGGTGATGGGACTGGGTGTAGCTGGTCTAGCGGTTTTTGGTTTGAGCTTCTTATTTATCTTATTATTCAAATACTTCATGGGTGGAGACTTCGCTAATGGTGGTTCCACAGCCATGACACAGGTTTTGGAAGTGCTAGCAGGATTTTCATTAGGTGCTGAGTCTATTGCACTTTTCGCAAGAGTAGGCGGTGGTATTTATACGAAAGCTGCTGATGTAGGTGCTGACCTCGTAGGTAAGGTAGAAGCAGGTATCCCAGAGGACGATCCACGCAACCCAGCAACAATCGCGGATAATGTAGGTGATAACGTAGGTGACGTAGCGGGTATGGGTGCAGATTTATTCGGGTCTTATGTAGCAACGGTTCTAGCAGCTATGGTTCTAGGAAATTATTTATTAGGCAATCCTGCCAATGAAGGTATCTTCCAAGGATTTGGTGGTATCGGACCTATTATCTTACCAGTAGCTATAGCTGCAGTAGGTATTATATGGTCCATCGTCGGTACTTGGTTTGTATCGGTAAAAGATGATAATGGCGATGTACAAAGAGCCTTGAATATAGGAAACTGGTCTTCATTGATTTTGACTTTGATTTCTGTATTTTTCTTGATTAACTGGATATTGCCTGCTGAAATGAATATGGAATTTTTCGGTGAAAAGGCTAAAATGGTTAGCAGAATGGATGTATTTATAGCTACTATTATAGGAATGGTTGTAGGAGGTGTTATTTCTTCCATTACAGAATACTATACAGGCGTAGGTACAAAACCTGTTTTAGGTGTTATTAGACAATCTGGAACGGGTGCAGCTACCAATATCATAGCTGGTCTTTCCCTCGGTATGATGAGTACATGGATGCCTATCTTGTTATTCGCTGGAGCTATTATGGGTGCTTATCATTTTGCAGGATTTTACGGAGTAGCGATAGCTGCAGGTGCTATGATGGCTACTACGGCTATGCAGCTAGCTATTGATGCATTCGGACCTATAGCAGATAACGCAGGAGGTATCGCAGAAATGTCTGGACTACCAGAAGAAGTAAGAGGTAGAACGGATATCTTGGATTCAGTAGGAAATACGACAGCGGCTATTGGTAAAGGATTTGCTATTGCTTCAGCAGCATTGACCGCTTTAGCTTTATTTGCAGCTTATGTGACATTTACTGGTATCGATGGTATCAATATTTTCAAAGCCAATGTACTAGCTGCACTATTTATAGGTGCTATGGTACCAGTCGTCTTCTCTGCACTCGCTATGAGTAGTGTAGGTAAGGCAGCTATGGACATGGTAAAAGAAGTGAGAAGACAATTCAAAGAAATACCAGGTATTATGGAAGGCACTGGCAAGCCAGAATATGGCAAGTGTGTAGCTATCTCTACTCAGGCTGCTTTGAGAGAAATGATGCTTCCAGGCTTGATAACGATAGTGACGCCTGTATTAGTTGGATTATTTATGGGTGCAGAGCCTCTAGGTGCCTATATGGCAGGTGTAACGGTTTCTGGTGTGCTATGGGCTATCTTCCAGAATAATGCGGGTGGTGCTTGGGACAATGCCAAGAAATCATTTGAAAAAGGTGTAGAAATCGATGGACAGAAATATTTCAAAAAATCTGAACCGCATAAAGCTGCAGTGACTGGTGACACGGTAGGAGATCCTTTCAAAGATACTTCGGGTCCTTCTATGAATATTTTAATTAAGCTGACATCATTAGTTGGTTTGACCATTGCGCCTTTCTTAGCTGAGCAGAATCATTGTTGTCACAAGGAAGTGACCAAAATGGAAATCGTAGAGCAAAAAATCATGATTCAAGACGGACAGGCAGCGATTACACTTCCTGGTAGCACAGCAACAATGCAAGTTCCAGACAATGGTATTGAAGCAGGTTTATTCAAATTTATAAGTGATAATAACTCGATGGTGAATGACACTACATGGTTTGATTTTGATAGATTGACTTTTGAAACTGGAAAAAATATCTTGACTCCAGCTTCTCAGGAGCAGCTCGGTAATATAGCCAATATCTTAAAAGCATTTCCTAATGTAAAAGTGAAAATAGGTGGATATACCGATAATACCGGCAATGCAGATGCTAACTTAAAACTATCCGGTGAAAGAGCCACGAATGTCATGGATGAACTAGTAAAATTAGGCATAGCATCAGATAGAATGAAGGCGGAGGGTTATGGTCAGAATCACCCGGTTTGCCCAGCCAATGACACCGAAGAGTGCAAACAAAAGAATAGAAGAATTTCGATGCGAGTGACGGAGAAGTAATTCTTAATTTTAAGTTTTAATTATGAATAAGGCTGTGATAGTAATATCATGGCCTTTTTTTGTTTAGTAATATTTTTGTAAATGAGATAGTAAGGTGGGAACAACTGATGAGGTGAGAAGGTGTTTTTATTATTTTTGTATTCTTAAATTTGTCAATGTAAAAAATGAATAAACTGAAAGTATTATCTATTCTAGTATTACTAACACTCAGCTGCAATAACTCTGGTGAGAATAAGTATATCGAGGAAAAACATAAGAACAATAGTATTGAGTTTGATTCTATGTTTAGAAAGGAGGCTACTACACAAGGTGATATTTTTGAAACAAAAGATACTTTCAGAGGAAGTTTTTCTGATTTTGCTATTTCGATTCCGGGTATTGTTGTTTATGATGAAGAAACGAAAAAGCATAATGACTCCATTACCATTTTGGTTGAACTAGGATATGATTTTGATAATGTTGAAATAAATTTAGAGAATTTAAATCCTAACATTAAAAGTATCAGGCTTTTCGAAAATTATCAAAATACCTTAACTTTCAATGATGAAGGACCCCATTATACTTTATATGACTGGAAAACTTATGTTTCCGATTGGAAACAAGTAAAATCAAAAAGCAAGTTTACCTATATGACAGATACAATAACTGAGGAACAGGGCTCATCCTTTCCAAGTTTTAATAAGAATGAGCTAATAAAATTCTTGAAATCTGATGAAGATTATAAGAGATGCCTTGAAATTATCAATGATACGATTAGAAAAAATTGGCAGGATTCATATTGGATTGGGGTTGCGGTAAGACGCGTAAAATTTATCATAGAGTACAGTAATGGTAATCGTAGTACAAAGTATTTGATTGTCAATTACCCAATGGGTTGTTGATTTGACAAAAAAAATATCCCTCCAACTGGCCAGAGATTAGTGAAACGGTCTCTGTGCCTGTATGTAAAAATGAGAAGCAGAATAACCACTTCTTTCTTGTCTACGTTTGAGGGGTCTAGTTAAAGTTTTAGTCAAACAAGGATTCTATGCTTGATGCATATTGAAAGCTAAAAACCTTTTCCATTTTTTATAAAATCTTATCCTAATTTTAGTATGAAATGATGAAAATCCTGTTAAGTCATCTTAATTAGAAGAAAATAAATATAATAGCATTTAACCTAATTGGTTTTTATGGTATCCAATAACCATAAATCCCTTCCTATGCATCATTTCAATCAATTTTTTACTACAGCCATTCTTTCATGTACGTTTTTTATTTCGTGTCAGTCACAAGGCAATAATGCAGCCGATCTTGAATTTCCTACCAGGCCTACTAGAACGAACCCTGCTCCACAACCCGATGGCAATGCTCCTAAAATACAACTAGCTCTATTGCTCGACTGCTCCAATAGTATGGACGGACTCATAGAACAAGCAAAATCTCGGCTTTGGAATGTCGTCAATACCTTGACCACGCTGAAATATAACGGCAGAGAACCTCAAATAGAAATAGCTCTATATCAATATGGAAATGATAATTTATCGTCAGAAAAACACTGGGTGCAGCAGATAGTTCCTTTTACTCAAGACCTAGATTTGATATCCGAGAAACTATTCGGACTGCGCACCAATGGTGGCGAAGAGTACTGTGGGGCAGTTATCAAAGCTTCTACTCAAAATCTGATATGGAATAATCAATCGAATGCTATGAAGTTAATTTATATAGCAGGTAACGAGCCTTTTAATCAAGGTAAAATTAACTATAACGAAGCTATAGCCGAAGCTAGAAAGAAAAATATCTATATCAATACTATTTTCTGTGGGGATAATATGGAAGGAATTAGCACCTTCTGGCAAGATGGCGCTGTATCAGGAAATGGAAAATATTTTCACATCAATTCCAATGAAAAAGTGCGATATATCATCACCCCATATGATGAAAAAATTAGTAGTGCGAATGATAAACTCAATAAAACCTATATGAGTTATGGTCATGAGGGTGAAATGAAAAAAATGAATCAAGTACGACAAGATGCAAATGCGTCATCGATATCTCAATCGAATCAAGTTGAGCGGACTATTTCCAAATCAAAGTCGAGTGCTTATAAAAATTCTTCTTGGGATATCGTAGATAAAGTGGCTGACGATAAAACATTTCTGGAAAATGCAAAGGAAGAAGAACTGCCTAATGAACTTAAGGGCAAATCAAAAGAAGAAAAAATAAAAATAATTGATGCCAAGTCTAAAGAACGCAGCATGATCCAGAAAGAAATTGCAGAACTAGCAAAGAAAAGAGAGGCGCATATTCAAGAAGAATTGAAGAAAACAGCTTCTAAAAATTCGGATGATTTAGGCAAGGCAATAGAATCTTCTATTCAGGAATTAGGAAAAAAACTCGGATATAAGAAGGATTCTTCTTCATAAAATATTGAAATTTCGCAAACCAATATTTAATACCATAGCAAGGTATTAAAATGGGTTGGACCATTTTAAAACTGCTATTGGTATCACTTTTCCATTAGTACACTAAGAAAAGAATAACGATTCTCCCATAATTCACATATTGTGGATGGATAGTTTATATCCCAATTCGAATATGCTTTACATTTGTCGTCATAGATATTTTCCTTATGAGTTTAGACGATATTATTGTTTTAGGTGAGAACGATACGCGTTCTGGATTTGGCGACGCAATGACGGTATTAGCCGACACGCATCCTGATGTGGTAGCCCTTTGTGCTGACCTAACCGATTCCCTGAAATTGGGAGATTTTAAAAAGAAAGTTCCGCAGCGGTTTGTACAGGCGGGAATAGCTGAGGCTAATATGATTGGGCTTTCTGCAGGATTAGCTATCGCTGGAAAGATACCTTTTGCGTCTTCCTTTGCGAATTTTGTAACGGGAAGAGTTTATGACCAAATTCGCCAATCCGTAGCCTATTCCAACAAAAATGTAAAAATATGTGCATCGCACGCAGGCTTGACCTTGGGCGAAGATGGGGCTACACACCAAATCTTGGAAGATATAGGCTTAATGCAGATGCTGCCTAATATGACGGTCATCAACACCTGCGACTATAATCAAACCTATCAAGCGACTCTTGCCATTGCAGATTATGATGGTCCTGTTTATTTGCGATTTGGTCGGCCTAAAGTGCCTATATTCATACCAAAAGATAGTAAATTCGAAATAGGAAAAGCTATCAAACTTTCAGAGGGAAATGACATAACCATCGTAGCGACGGGTCATTTGGTCTGGGAAGCCATAGTAGCTGCCAAGAAATTAAAGGAGGAAGGCATTTCTGCTGAGGTAATCAATATTCATACCATAAAGCCACTAGACGAACCTGCTATACTGGAAAGCGTAGCCAAAACTAAGAAAATAGTGGTAGCGGAGGAACATCAAAGATTGGGAGGACTAGCTAGTACCATAGCTTTACTTTTAGCGGAAGAAATGCCTACACCGATGTCGATTGTCGCGATGCAGGATAGTTTCGGTGAGAGTGGAACGCCGAGCGAATTGATGAAAAAATATGGTTTGGACTCTGACAGTGTCTATGCTGCTTGCAAGGAAATGCTAGATAGATAATTATAAATTTTGAATTATAAATTTTAAATAGAGTTTAATATTTCGACTGGATTACTTTCCACTGTGACTGACTACTACCTCATAGATACCCATTCCCACTGCTACCTACCTTCTATGTTAGAGGATAGAGCTGATTGGATACAGCGTCTAAAGAAGAATCAGGTTGGTCAAGTTCTATTACCCAATATAGATTTAGAATCCATAGAGCCCATGCATACCTTGTGTGAAGCTTATCCTAATACGTTTTACCCTATGATGGGAATCCATCCTTGCGATGTCAAGGAAAATTATCTCGAAGTATTAGATAAGGTGTATACCATACTTAAGGAAAATCCTGATAAGTATTGCGGGGTAGGTGAAATAGGTTTGGATTATCACTGGGATCTGACTTTTCAAAAGGAGCAGAAACAAGCCTTGGAAATGCAGTTTGAATGGGCAATTGAATTTGATAAGGCCGTTTCCATACATAGCCGAAAATCTAATCAAGATGTCATTCCATTAATAACTCAATACGCAAAAAAAGGTCTGCGTGGAGTTATGCATTGTTTTTCAGGTTCGATGCAAGAAGCAGAGAAAATCATAGACTGTGGCTTTTATCTGGGTATAGGTGGTGTCCTCACATATCCTAAATCAGGTTTACAAGAAGTCATTAAAAATATAACCCTGGATCATATTGTCCTAGAAACAGACTCTCCTTATCTCGCTCCAGTGCCTTACCGAGGCAAGCGCAATGAATCAGCTTATGTGAGAGACATAGCTACTTATCTAGCTGATTTAAAAGGAATTTCTTTAGAAGAAGTTGCGAAGATAACTACGGAGAATGCTATTCAACTTTATCAACTAAACTAATTTTATATTTATTGTTGGGTCTAAGCTAAATAGTGTGGGTTGTTTTGGAGCTATGAATCACATGCCACCCCTCTGGGGGTTTAAATGTTATAGGCTAATTTTGTCTATTACAAACAGACCACTCCTACGGAGTTAAAATCAGAAAGTCAACACGAACAAAGTAGAGGATTCAAATGAAAGCTAATTTACTAGCCCCATTCGGGGCTAACTGTTAATAATATTTCTCAATAATAGGTAGTATTCAATAAAGTGTGTAAACTGATTTTTAGTTGAGAGTTATAAAATCAATTTATTTCTTTTGAAGAAGAATCCTTCTTAAGGAGAATGACTCCTCTTCGCCAGATTTGTTTGGTTTTTCAAAATTAGTCATTCAAATTTTATTTTGCTTGAGTTTTTAAATTGGTAAATAGGATAAGAATATTCTTTTCTGTCCATAGCAGTGCTGCCTATAAGGAATAATACGGATTCTGGACTTGGCATAGAACTTCTCATTCTAAGGGTTCTTTTGTAGGTTCTGTTTAGTCTTTCTATCCAATTGGTGGTATATATCATACGCCTAATATCCGTCTCATAAAGTAGATAATTGAAGTATAAATGATACCTTGGAGCATTGTATGTATTCAAGGAAGGATATACTTTGAGCCATTTATCAATAAAGTCATGAAACTTAGCTATTCCTTGTTTTGGAGTATCTTTAGGATTATCTGGATTCAATACGACCTTTAAATCAGCAGCTACTTCCGCTTTATGCTTAGGTTTCACCTTGGCTAATATGTTTCGAGTTAAATGAACAGTGTATAATTGTACAATAGCCTGAGGAAAGACTGATTTAATCACATTTTCTATTCCTTGCAATCCATCACAAACAACTAATTGCACTTTCTTCATTCCTCGCTTTTTTAATGCTAGAAATGCCTCTTCCCAATTGCTAGAACCTTCTGTAGGATGATTAACAATACTTAGAACCTCTCTCGTAGTATCTTTTTTGACTGCTAAAATGGTATAATAGGCTTCGTTGGAAACACTATCATCTCTTCTGGTATGCCAATAGGTAGCATCTATGTAAATAATTGGATATTCTTCTTCTAGCTCTCTTTCTAGCCAGGCAAATACATCCTCACGAGCCGTTTGCATCATAGAACTTATAGCTGCTTTACTATAGGATTGACCATATATTTTATTGAACATAGAGCCAACCTGCTCTGTCGTCAATCCAGCCCTATATAGCTCAAAGGCTAGTTCTTTACTTTCATTATCCTGATCCTTTATCAGAGCAAGGATTAACGGGTAAAAATTATGATGGCGACTTCTCGGTATCACTAACTCTAATTTACTTCGATGAGCAAAAACGCTACTCAATCTATAACCATTTGAACTATCAGAATGTTTCTTGTTAAACTCCTGACGTTCCGCTTTCATTATCGACTCTAAGGAAAGCTTTAGTAGTTCTCTGTATCCATCCTTTTTCTTTGCAATTTCGTCAAATATTTCTGACATTTGTTCTTGTGTAAAGTTCATTTTTCTGTGTTTTTTTTAGTTCAACACAAAAATCAGAGTTTTGGATTTTACACACTTTTTTGAACAGTATCCAATAATACAATGCTAAGCTCCATAGGAGCGACCCAATTTTATATAGTTTTTTACTTCATAAATTCCCAATGACATAGTCTACAATTTTTATGGTATTGTTCATATCACTTATAGTTACCCATACGAATCAACTTAGAGCCATAATAATACCATTTATGTATGATGGAACTATTCTCCACTTTTCGCCACTTTATGAATGCAAATGGACAAAAGCGACTAAAAGTATGACTATATAAAAAATCATATTGGATCAATGAACGCAATCAATTCATTGAAGATGCCAAAGAAGAAAAATAACAATTATTTCTGCATAAATAGCTTAATTTTACCGATAAAATCATGGTTCATTCTGTAACCACTATATAAACTACACACTATCTGCTAAATAAACTACATGACCAAATCTATCTACTACGGCTGGCTATTTGTTATCATTTTGTTATTTGTATCAGCATTGTTTCAGCTAGTGCGACACGGGATTGGTCCAAAAACCATTTTTAGTTTTTTATTTGCGATTATTGGATTGATTTTCTTGAAGTATTTTAAATCTAAAATTAAATAGAACTTATTTTAATAAAATTTGTTCTTCTATTATACTTGATACCAAGAAATATTTGAGTATATTTACCTCATAATTTTTAAAGTCCTAATTTAATATAACATTTATGTCAAACGTAGCTAAACTAGAGTATAACGGCAATGTGTATGAACTACCTATTATCACTGGCACGGAAAATGAATCCGCCATTGATATTCGCAAATTGAGAGATACTACTGGACTAGTCACCTATGACGATGGTTATAAAAATACGGGCTCGACTAAGTCCGCCATCACTTTTATAGACGGCGACAAAGGGATACTGCACTATCGTGGATATGCTATTGAAGAAATAGCAGAGAAAGCTGAATTTCTTGAAGTAGCCTACTTGCTTATATATGGCAAACTACCCAATGAAGCTGAATATACTGAATGGAAGCGACAAATTACACGCCATAGCTTGGTTCACGAAGATGTAAAAAAAGTATTCGATGCTTATCCTACAGGTGCACACCCTATGGGACAGTTGATGACTATGATGAGTATGATGTCATCCTTCTATCCCAATAATCAGGATCCACATAGCACCGAAGATGACAGAAACCTCACTATAGTGCGCATTGTAGCCAAAATGGCGAATCTATGTGCTATGATGTATAAGAAAAGAATAGGACACCCTGTAATGTATCCAAGCAATGCCCTTGGTTTTGTAGAGGATTATCTCGCTATGACGTTTGGAAATCCATGTGAGGCTTATCAGGTAAATCCTGTCGTAGCTAGTGCTTTAAATAAACTACTCATTCTGCACGCCGATCATGAGCAGAACTGCTCTGCCTCTACAGTGAGAATGGTAGGCTCTGCTCACACCAATCTTTGGGCGACCATAGCTGCAGGTATTGCTGCTCTTTGGGGACCACTGCATGGAGGTGCGAATCAAGAAGTATTGGAAATGCTTCAGGAAATTAAAGACTCTGGTATTTCTACCAAGCAATATGTAGAAAAAGTAAAAAACAAAGAAGCTGGAGTTCGCTTGATGGGCTTTGGTCATAGAGTTTATAAAAACTTTGACCCTAGAGCCAAGATTATCAAAAAATCTGCAGAAGATGTATTAAATCAATTAGGCGTAAAAGATCCGCTACTCGATATCGCTATGGAATTAGAAGGTATCGCCTTGAGTGATCAATATTTTATTGATAGAAAACTATATCCTAATGTTGATTTTTATTCAGGTATTATTTATCGTGCATTAGGCTATCCTAGCGACATGTTTACAGTACTATTCGCGCTGGGTCGCTTACCTGGATGGGTTGCGCAGTGGAAAGAAATGATTGAAGAGAAGCAACCGATAAGCAGACCGCGTCAAATATACATAGGTGAGACACCAAGAGCTTTTGTTCCAATAAAGGATAGAAAATAGTTCATGGATAAATTTCAATTCTTGCTCACTTTGCAGACCATATTGTTTTATGGAATGTTTTTTATAAGTGGCATAATTTTAAAGTTATTTCCGCCTTCCAAAAATAGGTTCTATGGGTTTAGAACTACCTTGGCACTGAAAAATGATTATAACTGGTTTTTTGCTCAAAAAACTGCAAGTCATTTCATTTTGATTTTTTCTCCACTTTTTTTTATGGTATCAATGCTTATAAAGTATATGACAAACTTTATTTTTCAAGCATTCGTGCTATATACTATCATTGATTCCTTGCTACTCATTGTAGCTACAGTTATGATTTTCTTCCTTACTCAGGATAAGTTGCGTAGAATGTGGAAGCAAAAGAATCAGATTTCTTAGTTATCTAATGGATCGAGTATTCCACTACTCTGAATCAAATAATATTTATTATAATCTTGCACTAGAAGAGTATTTAGTTCGTAACTTTGATTTCACCAATCAAGAATTACTTCTAATATATAGAAATGAACCTTGTGTGGTACTAGGGAAAAATCAAAATTTTTTTCAAGAAGTTCACCTTGATTCTTTTTTCAATTCAAATTATAAATTAGCTCGCAGGATAAGTGGTGGTGGCACTGTGGTGCATGATTTGGGCAATGTTAATTTCGCTTTTTTCGAAAAATACGATTTAAAAAACGTAAATCAATATTCAGGTTCAGTAGGTAGAATAGTGAATGCCTTAAATAATCTCGATTTAAAAGCAAGTATGAATGAGCGCAATGCCATTATTTTAGAAAATGGTAAAAAAATTAGTGGTAGTGCTCAATTCTCAAGCAATAAAGCTATTTTAAGTCATTTAACACTTCTATTTGACAGTAACTTAGAAATGATAGACTTACTCATTCAAAAAAATCCATACCAATTGCAAACCAAGGCAAGTCCAAGTGTGCGCTCTTTTATCGACAACATTTCAAATTATACTGACTTAAGCCAAGACGAGTTTATTCAGAAAAGTCTCTCAATTATGGGATTCGCTAATACTTTAGATAATAAATTAATTGATATTTCTCAAGTCTATAAACTTATGACTGAGAAATACGGCCAACTGCACTTTTATTTAGATATCTCTGCTAATGGTATAATTTCAAAAAATAAAATAGAAATCGAACTTGAAAATGGTCGAATTTTAAATATAAAAGGAATGAATGATCCTTCTAAGTATATTCATAAAAGGCTATACCCTGCAGATATAGCATTGGAGGATTCTTTATGGACTAATCTATTATTACCTTAAACATACCGATAGATTTTTCTCCTTTTATTTGCAGCAAATATTGACCTGTCGATAAATCATTTGTTCGAAACTGAAACTGATTAAAGCCAGCATTAGCTTTAGTTTCTAGCAATTTAGTAACTAATCTTCCTTGCATATCCATTAGATTGAAATGTAAATATTCTGACTCTTCTAAGTCAAAATGTGCCTCGAAATATTTATTTTGAACAGGATTTGGAAAAACATTAAAAGAGCTAGTATTGTTTGAAACTTGAATAGATGCAGTTGGTTTAGGTCCTTTTACAGTATCATTAATTTCGAGTTTTGCTAGCCATGTAGCCATGCGATTATTTTTACCGAATGACCCCGTTAAAAATACTTGATTAGGTATCTGATGCAAAGTCTGCATATTGGTATAATCTCCCCATCTCTCAATAGTGTCCTCAGGATACGATGGTATACCTGGAGGAATCGCATCGATATGCGTAATCCCCTCTTTGACCACCATTAGTTTTGAATAATTATCTTTCGCATCTTTATAAATAACAGAGGTGCCTGGAAAACTATCTTCACGACAATGTGAGAATGAGTATACGATTCTATGATCATAGATATCCGTGCCGGCATAGGCCATACTCGGATAACCGAATTCCATTCCAGAAATATTTAATAATTTAGATTGTACTATAGGGGCGGGGCTACTTACATTTTTAATGCTCCCTAGCATTACCGTTGCAGTAACATCAGGATTCAAGATAGAGTTCAATCCAAAGTGAACATGATTATTTTCATAAATTGCTGCCAAGACTCTGGCATCATTCGTCATAAGTTGTTGGATTTTTCCTCCTATTTTTTTCTGAAAGGCATTAGGCGGAAATCCATATTTGACAGGAGATTTTAACACTTTCTGCTTTAATTGTGCCTTACCAGAAGCATAGGTGTTCGTAATTTCTAAAAGAAAAATAGTATCATTCGATTCTGCCACATTTCTTACGGATAAGAAATACATATTGCTATCTGGACTGGCTGTCTGATATTTTGCAGGACATATATTTCTTAAAAAGCCGCCTTTATATTTGATATCGCTCCATAGGGTAAACTTTAAAGGATCGCCATCATAACCTTTTTGCTTATCTATCTGCCAAATCACAGATTGTTTAAAACCAACTGACCAATGTATATTATCCTTTACTTGATTAAAGGTAATGAACAAATCTTTATTGCTTAATGAAATAATTGGATAGTCACTCCAAGTAGAATCGTTGAATGATGCTCCATTTAACGTATACATATTCCAAGCCCCTGCTGGATCATTAGTTTTGGTAAATCCTACAATAATTTTATTGGTAGTACTATTACTTCCAGTAAACCAAACAATTACATATCTATCGGATTGAGCATCGTATAATAATCGTGGATCTGAATTAGATGTAAAACTACCCAAACTACTAGCTAAGGATGCAAGTGTCTTCGTCTGTATCGAAACACCATTTTCATTATAAATTTGAATATTAGAATTAACCGCACTGATAATTTTACCATCAAGTCCTACTGCTACATCATTATCTGCAGGAGTGCTATTTGTAGCATTACCTTCGAACTGTTGCAGAATCTTTGGGCTTACTGCTTCGTCTCCATTTCCGCTTTTTTTTTTCGCCTTTTGAGCCTCTAATCTTTTTTTGTATAGTTCGGCTTTCTTCGTACCATACTCTGATACTGGTACAGGCTGAGTGGCTGGGGTAGTAAGTGCAGGCGCATAATCCTTTAAAGAGGTATCGGACAAATTTATTTCCTTGATTTTTGGAGCTGTTCCTTCTGTTTTTGTTTGTGCATCTACATTAAAAAACAAAATAGAACTTAAGAATAGAACAAAATACTTCATATAATCAATTTATTAGAGGTAAAAATAGGATAAATCGTTTAAAATCTATAAAAATCCTAATTCGAGCATGGCTTCCTCACTCATAAATGTCTTGTCCCAAGCTGGTTCGAATACAAGCTCGACATGTGCGCCGCTGACTCCTTCTACCTCTGCGACTTTTGTTCTCACGTCCTCTGGGAGCGAGCCCGCTACGGGACAATTCGGTGAAGTCAAGGTCATTACGATTTCTACATGTGCTTTCTCATCGATATTCACTTCATAAATGAGTCCTAATTCATAGATATCGACGGGTATTTCGGGGTCATATATTGTTTTGAGAGCTTCGATAATTTTATCTTTCAAAACGTTTCTTTCTTCTTGGGTCATTGCTTCGGATATTTTACATTTTTTCATTAATCATTGGATACTACACTTGCTACGCCTTTCATTTTTTGTATCATAGCAGTCAATCCATTATTTCGCTGTGAAGTAAGATGTTTTCTTAATTCGATTTTTTCCAAAATATCTAAACTAGCTTCTGATATTTCTTTTGGAGATAAATCGGACCATAAAAAAACAAGAATTGCTACGATTCCTTTCGTAATGGCTGTGTTGCTATCCGCTTGGAAATACAACTTTCCATTATCATATCTATAGGTGAGCCATACTTTACTTTGACAGCCTTTGACTTCATTCGATTCCGTTTTTTCTGATTCAGGAAACTCTGGCATTTTCTTACCATAATCCATAATTTGTATGTATCGATCGGTATCGTCTTCGATCCATTCGAAAATTTCTATAAGCTCCGCTTCGCGCTCCGCAAGTGTCATTTTTTATTATTCATTTTTATTTTAAAATAGACTAAAAACACAACAGATAACTGACTACTATCTACTGCCCACTGGTAGCTATTTATATTCCACCTTTCACTCGATATTCCTTACTGTTCTTATGTTCTTTAGAGGTTATTTTCATTTTTCCTCTATAAATATACATATCTTCTTCGTCCATGCCATCAATACGCTCCCAGAATTTCATATCCAGGGTTACTTCAAAATTTTCATCTTCATATTTTCTAAAATACTTATCTCTTTTATCTGTTTTATCTTCTGTGAGAGTCAATTTAAAATTGCTATCTGCTACCCAAATATATGCATCAGACTTACCGACAACAGGCTTTTCGGCTACCGCTAATGCTACAATTCTATCGTCCGATTCTTCGAGAAAACTATCCTTGAGCGGATTGTCTCTATCATAAAATAAACCGTAATAACCTCCTTCATTGAGCACATCTACTTCGTCGCTATAGACCTCTATCATTTCCCAGTCCTTTGGAATCTTTTTTTCCGATTCACCTCCTCCACAACCTACTATGAATGCTCCGAGAAGAATCAATATAAAATATTTATACATTACTTTGAATTTAGATTGAGTAAAAATAAGAAAATTGTGCCTATTTATACGAAATATAACATTAATGTATTTTTAATGAGTTTGATTGCGACATTTATCTTCGCTATTACTTCTGAAAATCTATAGTTGATTTTTGACCCATTCGTGATAGAGTTTATCAGGATGTTTGATACTATGCCAGATCCATTCATAATATAGATTTTCTTTTTCTTCCTGATTAAATTGCCATGGAATATTTGAATTACGAATCCGCTCTACAATCGTTCTCGTCAAAAGGGATGCTGCCACCGATACATTAAAACTTTCTGTAAATCCATACATAGGAATTGTCACTATGCCATCACAATGATGCAAAGCAATATCGCTGATTCCCTCATGCTCTTTGCCTAGTATCACTGCCAAAGGCTGGTCTAGAGGAATATTTTCTGGAGTATAATTCGCTGCAATATGCGATGAGGTAGCATATACACGATAACCTTTAGCCTTTAAATTTTCAATGCAAGCAAGTGTGGGTTGATTACAGTCTGTATAATCGTAAATATGGGTCCACTGAAAAGCGCCTCTATTAACAGACTTATTTTTTTTTAATAGCACATTTTTTTGACCAATATTATGAAAATCTTGCAAACCAAAGCACTCACTGGTTCGTATCATGGCATGAATATTGTATTCATCTATAAAATTTTCAGCTACTAATGTCATATAGCGCATACGAGTCTCCAATACTTTTTTAATAATTTCTATGCGAGAGGGAGTCATGAAACCCTCTACATAATCCTGTAAGTTTTGGTTTTTTTCCAAACGAAAATTAGCTAGTAAATCTGTGCTTTTTGTTATCACTACTAATTTGATTGCTTGTGGAAATTACTTGCCCACAATTCGTTCACACGTTTTAAAGTATCTTCTCTTTCGATATTTTCTATGACAAAATCTGCGAATTCTTTTTTCCTTTCATCTGACCATTGCTGATTGATACGCTTCTGCACAGATTCTCTGTCAGCGTTATCCCTACCCATGACTCGATTTATTCGAAGCTCCAGAGGAGCCGTGACCAATATTATCACATCAAACAAATGCGTATGTCCTGTCTCCATCATGAGAGCAGATTCGTACACAATAGTTTTTCCCTGATGCTCTTTACAAAACATATCCAAATCCCGAAACACAGCAGGATGAATAATGGCATTTAATTCTTGAAGCCTCGATTTATCATTAAAAACAATAGAGGCAATATACTTCGTATTATAAATTCCCTGTTCGAAAGCCATTTCTCCAAAGCATTTGATAATTTCTTCTTTGACCTCTGGTAAATAAACCAATTCTTTTGCCTTCTTATCAGCGCGATATACTATAGCACCCAATCGCTCAAGTTCATTTACCACGAGAGACTTTCCACTACCTATACCACCTGTGACACCTATTTTCAATGTTGTTCCAGTTTAAGTCTTTTAGTTAATCCTTCTGGTACTAATCGTTTTACACCTAATAGAAAGTCTGATTTTAAATACCAATTCGCTACTAATTTTTCACCATTCGATTCCAATATTTGATAATCTTTTATCTCATAGTAACACTGCTCTTTGAAACTACATGGAAATACGAATACAACTTCATGTCCTTTTTTATTTTCAAAAGAAAAAATACTTTCTAATACTATAGGTTTTGAATCAATAGTAATTTTGGTATTTAACTCTTCTAAAATTTCTCGATGTAAAGCTTCTTCACTCAACTCTCCAAACTCGACCGTGCCACCTATAGGTCGATAAATATATTCTCCTGTTTTTGTATCTTGAAATTTAAACAAAAAAACCCTTTGATTGTTTTCAAAATAGGCAAAAGCTTTTACGTGAATACTATTATTCATAAGAATTTCAGTTTTTCTACCATGCGAATGACCGATTCAGCATTTTGATATTTTTCTATCTCATTTATCGGCAACCAAACTACCTTATTTGATTCTAATATATCAAAATTAATTATTTCAGCAGAATTGGCCTCAAATAATAGTCGAATATCTAAATGAAAATGTTCAGGAAAACCATTGGCAGACTGGGGAAACTTATGAACATCGATATCGAAAATTTCCTCAGATATAAGCTTAAATTCGCTCAAGCCCGACTCCTCCTTTAATTCACGTTCACAGGCATCGTAGATAGATTTATCTCTAGCTTCAATATGACCACCTAGCTGAATCCAAATATTTAATTTTTTATGGTGGGTCATCAATACTGTATCACGAGCTTCATTCACCACCCATGCAGACGAAGTGATATGCCCATAAGAATTATCACGCTGCCAGAAATTGTCATATTTCTCAAGAAATTCTAATACTTGCAATGCATGTACATCATTGGGATATGTTATCAGATAGTTCTGTGTGAGCTTATATATGGATTCTTTATTCATATTTTACTTAGTCTTTTCTAGCCACGAATGCACGAATTAGTAATAACTACACTCAAACGGTGCAATGATTTTCATTTTCAAATTTTCAAATTAAATCATTTTCAAATTAATCACCTCCCTCTCTGCCCCAAATTTATAACTTCCACATTGGTAATATTATTCCCACGGATGTCAAAACTGATTGCTGTTTTTACTTGATGAAACCCATGATTGCCTGCTGCACCAGGATTAAAGACCCAATGCCCATATTTATGATCTTGTTCCAATTTCACAATATGCGAATGACCGCATATAAAGAGTAATGGCTTTACTTCTGTAAACATATTGCGAACCCTAGAACTATATCTCCCAGGATATCCACCGATATGGGTCATCCAAACCTTGATATTTTCTATTTCAAAAATATTATCTTCAGGAAATCTTGTTCTCAATTCTCTATCGTCGATGTTTCCATATACAGCACGAATAGGCTTTCCAAAACTCTCCATCCATTCCACTACAGCCATACTGCCTATATCACCTGCATTCCATATTTCATCAGACTTTTCGAAGTAGGGATTGAGTTTGGTCTCTATATGACTATGATTGTCTGAAAGAAGTAATATTTTAGGCAAGTTGATTTTTAATTTACCAACGAAGTTAGGTGAAATTTGAAAAAAAGAATGGAATTGTGAAGATTCAGGAGACAACTAAGTAAAAAAACAACCTAAAACTTAGCTATCTCCTGCTTCTTCATCTGAGTAAGTACTTGTATTTTAGTCTAGTTGAAACTTAGTCTGCATTCTTATTAAATAGATAAATAATAGAACTAAAAGTAAAATCCCAAAAGGCACTACCATGAGTTCATTATCTGAATTCATAAGTAGAAAAAAAAATGCATTGGCAGTAACGAAGTACAAAACTAAATCTTTGAAATGTATGGAGTTCATAATGATAAAAATTATTTATCACAAAGATGAACATCGATAATGTCAAAAAATGTCGCTAAGAAATATTATTTTACTTCTAGTACAGAAATATTAGGATAGAACTGTTTTAAGATATTTTCTATCCCTAATTTTATAGTATTTTCTTTCATGGAGCAATTACTACAATTGCCTTTTAGACGTATTTTAACCTCTCCTTTATCCGTGACATCTACTAGCTCCACATTACCATCATCTTCAGCGAGAAAGGGTCGCACGAGTTCTAATTTTTCTTCAATGTCAGCTTTTGAGATATTCATAAGACAAAGATAAAAGGAATCTCAACAAGAGGATAGATTATATTTCTAATGTATGAGGCTGTTTCTAGACATCTTCCTATATTACTTATTTATGCAACAACAGTGCCTTCATAAACGGATCTAAATTGCCATTTAAGACATCTTGCGACTGACTGGTTTCATAACCTGTACGAGCGTCTTTAACAAGCTGATAGGGGTGAAGGACATAGTTTCGTATTTGCGAACCCCATTCGATTTTCATCTTCCCTGCTTCCACTTTGTCTCGCTCGGCGTTTCGTTTCTGAATTTCAAGGTCGTATAACTGAGCCCGAAGCATCTGCAAAGCACGCTCTCGATTGCCATGTTGTGAGCGTTCTACTTGACATACTACGGTGATCCCTGTAGGTTTATGTGTCATCTGTACCTTGGTCTCCACCTTATTTACATTCTGACCGCCTGCTCCTCCTGAGCGCGAAGTGATTACTTCTAGGTCTGCATCTTTAATCTCTATCTGAATACTATCATCGACCAAAGGATACACAAAAACGGAAGCAAAAGAAGTATGCCGCTTCGCATTGCTATCAAACGGAGATATCCGCACCAAGCGATGTACACCATTTTCATATTTTAAAAACCCATAGGCTAGGTGACCCTCTATTTGTAGCGAAACTGATTTAATACCCGCTACATCACCTTCATTTTTGTCGAGTTCGGTTATCTTGAAACGCTTACTCTCTGCCCACATGATATACATACGCTCGAGCATTGACGCCCAATCACAACTCTCTGTACCTCCTGCCCCAGCATTTATTTTGAGAATGGCTCCGAGGTTATCTTCTGGGTCTGATAAGGCTGATTTGACCTCTAGATCTTCTAAATGATTCTCGAATTCAATATACAATATGTCTAACTCTTCTTCCTTGATAGTCTCCCCTTCGCTACGAAATTCTAGCAAAGTATCTATTTCATTCATAAAATGTTCTACCGATTGATAATCCTCTACCCAAGACTTATTCTCACGAATTGAACGTTGAATAGCTTCAGCTTTCGTTGTATCGCTCCAAAAGTCAGGACGCAATGTCAATTGCTCCTCCTCTTTTATTTTAAAAATTCGATTCTCGACGTCAAAGATACCTCCTAAGCGAGGCCATTCTATCTTTGAGGTTTTTATAATTTTCTAAATTCATTGGAATTCTAGCTTATTTATTATAAATTTAAATTAGGACTTTATCCTACTTGCGCGATACACATCATCATAAACATAGCTCTCTAAGTAAAGGAATTCATCTGTTAGTTGTTTATTTTTTGTAATTCTTGCACCCTTAAGCATAGTGCTTTCTTCTTTAAAGAATTCTGGAATGACGATATTGGATAAATTGGTACTGAAATGTTTTGAGGCATCTTTCGGCAATTCACTTGGAAGATTCGGAATACTCATAACATCGATAGCACTCTTCGTAAATGGATCCACCATTTTTTCTCTCAATGGCAGAAAACCAAATACAGGTTGAGGTATAGTAGTCGCCTTGACGGTTGACGGAATAGAAGCCTCTGGTGCTATATCGCAAGTAATATCAGCTATTGCCTTTATCTTAAATGAAGACTTTTTCATATCCTTCATGGTAAACAACTGCGGCGCCTTGGGATTCCAATAAATAGCATTAATTAACACGTCCGCTACTTGGGTGTAGGCATCCATATTGGATTTGAAATTCAAAGGTTTTTCGTGAAATTCCTGTCTCGAAAATGTAATATGCTTGAATTTAGGGCTAAACATATCCTGACTGGACAATTGCGTATATACTGCTTCATCATAGGTTTTATTCAGAAAATCATGAGGACTTACGCGCTTGATTCCGGCATCGTTCATGACTTGTGCAGCTCCAGTGGCTACTCTCCCAGTGCCTGTAATGACAAACTTCAACTGCCCAAAATCTAAACCTTTTAAATTTTCTTTAGCATTATCGTAACAATCCATTTCATAAAGACGTGGAAGCGTTTTCTTAAACAATCGTTTCTGTGTCATCCAAACAGCATTGTATGCACCTACTACTCCCGCCCAATATCCGAAAGCTACAACACGCTCTCCTTTATCATTTTCCAGAGCTTCATAATCTATCAACTCGATATTCATATCGAGGATGGTTTGCAATAATTTCAAATTATGTTGTTGTCTCTTGATAGTATGACTAAAAAACATATATCTGCGAGAAGGCATTAGGCAGTGAATTGGAATTTCTTTGACCCCCAGTAATAAATCACAATCAAGCAGATTTTCTTGTATTTTAACCCCAGCGGCTTTAAATTCTTCATCTTTAAAGCACCTATCTTTACAGGGCTGCGCATATATCTCTAAACCCTTATACCTTTTAATCAAATCAGCACAATCCTCTGGCGTCAATGGAGAGCGCTTATCTACAGGCTGCTTCTCTTCACGGAGGATTCCAATCTTATTCAACATAAACTATAATAAATAAAAAAAAATATAGACCTTTGTAGTCTGTATGGTAATTTTCGACTGCGAATTTACTGAATATAAATTGTTCTTTGAATATTTAATAAAAATTAATGGGGCTGACCGGAATTGACTGGTGATGTCAAATTATACTGGCACGTAGTGTGATGGTATTAGCACACTAAAATCCATATACTGAACTTTTTTAATTGGCGAAAATACTTACGCCGTAGCTGCTTAAGACTAAGTCTAAGCCCTACTGTCTCCCGGCACTTGTTTGTCCGATACAAGGCCCGCAGGCATCAGATAAACTCGGACTCGTAGTGGTGGTGTCTATACGCTGCTATTAAATTATATAGAATAAGTGAGGAATAGGTTGGTTCTATTCCATTTTCTCATCGAAAATCCAATAGAGAACTAAACGTGTAGAAGGTATGGTTTCGCTCACTCAGGACCAGAGTTCGAATCTCTGCAGCTCCACTTTTTTAGTTGAAAGTGGAAGGTTGAAAAGTTGAAAGTTGAGTCATGTATTTAATATCAACTTACCTTACTTGATTTCAACTTGATAATCGTTTAATTTTCTGCTACAACCATTTTGTCCTCCTCGAATAGTTATCTCTTTAAATAGCAATTTATCGCCTTTCTTCATTTTTCTTAATTCACTTAATTGATAAGTTGTAAGATATTCATTAAAGTTTCTTTCAATTCTACTTTCTTTTCTTTCAATTTTAAAAGTCTCTTTTCCTGTCATAAAATCAATAGTTAAAATTGTATCATAATATTGTTGAATTTCTGGGCTATACAGGGCAAAAGTATCTTTATTTTCAATTTTAAATAATTCAAAAGAAGCTACATACATCTTATACTTGAAATAATTATCTGGTATGTAAATACTAAGATAAGGACTGTTTATAGCTTGTGAAATAGAGATAAAACTGTCACGATTATTTCCTAATGACACTTTAGGTTCATTCAATATTAAAATTTTAAAATGTTGTTTGGCTATTATGATATCTTCATTCCAAATAAAGATAGTGTCATATTTATCACTTATGCTTGGCTGATAAATATAATTATTTTCTCCATTTTTCATTAACCTAGTGCTAGTATATTTTGAATTTATTGATAACCTCATTTCCTTGCTCAAACCGCTAATTGACAAGACATTATCAACCCCTAAATAGGCAATAGGCAAAGTTGAATCAGTTAAACTCAGATTACTAATTTTAACCTGAGAAAAAGATATATTCGCTAGAGAAAGCGAAATCATCAAAGCAATAAAACTTTTAACATTCAACTTTTAACTAAAATTCTCATATCCCCATAAAAACTTAGCTTTATAAGGGTATCGTTCAGAATAAAGTTTTTTAATTTTTGAAAGTAATTCTTCACGGAATTCTTGAAGATTTTCCATCTCAGTAGCAGAGATAAATATACAATTCTCATGTGTTTTTGACATCCACGTTCTTTTGAAATCTTCTAGTATGAGTTCTTTTTCTTCATCAAAAAGAAATTCATCAAAATTATTTTTTCGATACAAATCCATTTTATTAAAAACCATAATCGTTGGTTTATCGTCAGCCTTGAGCTGGCGCAGGGTGCTATTCACCACATTAATATGATCTTCAAATTGGGGATGAGAAATATCGACTACATGAATCAAAATATCGCTCTCCAGCGATTCTACTAAAGTGGACTGAAAACTCTCCACTAAATGATGTGGTAATTTTCTAATAAATCCTACTGTATCTGAAAGCAGAAATGGAACGTTATCAATCACTACTTTGCGCACTGTGGTATCGAGTGTAGCGAAGAGTTTATCCTCAGCCAGAATATCCGCTTTGGACAATAAATTCATGATAGTACTCTTGCCTACATTTGTATAACCGACAAGGGCTACACGTATCATCTCTCCACGATTTTTTCGTTGGGTTTGATTCTGCTTTGCTATCTCTTCTAGTTTTTCTTTGAGTCGAGATATTCTTGTTTGTGCTATCCGTCTATCGGTCTCTATTTCTTTCTCACCCGAGCCTCGCATTCCTATACCTCCCTTGATTCTATCTAAGTGTTGCCACATGCCTTTCAGCCTAGGTAGCAGATACTGTGTCTGAGCGAGTTCCACCTGTGTTTTGGCTTGTAGTGTTTTAGCATTTTGAGCGAAGATATCGAGTATGAGCATACTTCTATCTAAGACTTTTATTTGCAATTCCTTCTCAATATTATTTTGCTGCGAAGGACTAATTTCATCATCGAAAATGACAGCATCTATGGCATTTGCTTTACAATATTCTTTAATCTCTTTTAATTTCCCGCTACCTACATAAAATCGGGTATCAGGCTTTTCAAGTATTTGATGAAACACCTCTATAGGCTCTACATTTGCAGTAGTAGATAGAAATTTTAGTTCCTCGAGATATTCATTCAATTTAGGTAAATCGGCACGCGACTGGGCAATTCCCACAAGGACTACACGCTCCTTTAAACGCAGCGTATTATCTACTACAAATTCTTTTCTTTCTAATGCCACTTTGAATTTTATTTCACACGAACCCCATCCTTGTATTTCACAATAAATGCATCCTTTACGCCTTGGCTTCTCACTTTTTCCAATCGAGCCTTGGCATCATTTTCATTTGTGAAACGTCCTAAAAGATATTTGTACATATTATTTTCAAAACTCTCTTCTACACCATCAAAACTTGAGTTAATAGGATCATCGCTCTTGATTTTTGTACTAGATGCCTTAATCTGAACTTTATAAATAATTTCTGAACCAGCAGTTTTTTCAGGTATTGGGATAGGAGAAGATTTTGAGCTAGTATGAGATGCCGAAACAATAGGTTTTGACTTGGTATCAGATGTTTCTGGTAGTGTATTTTTTTCGAGAATATTGTTTCGTTTGTCTATCCTTTTTGTATTATCTACAATCTCTTTCTTTATATCATTGTCAGCCACATAAGAAGGAACATTGGAATTTTCATCATTAAGTTTAATTTTTCCAGGTGTAGTTGTGTTTATCTTCAATGTTGGGGTTGGCTTATTATCTGCATTCTTGAGCGATTTATCAATAATTTCTTTCTTAACACTTTCTTTCGTAGGCATCTCTGGTTTAGCTTTTGCAGCAGTGACAGGTTCAGTAGGTTTTTTCGAAAATTTTTCTGCAATAGGTGTGCTCGTAAGAGCTGGTTTCTTTTTGGCCTCTATTTCGTAATCACTAATTATAGTTTTTGAATTTGAGTTCGGTTCCAAACTAGACGAATTAGGTTTCGAGCTTATACTACTACTTGGAGTGGAATTAACGATAGTTGTTGTGACATTATTGTTTGATTTGGCGTTCAATTCACTCATAGTCGAAGATGAATTATTTTCAGAATATTTTTCAACTTCCTCCTCAATGACTATTTTCTTCTTATTATTGCTCATATCTAAATTTGAAGAAGAAGGCTTGGAGCTTGCGGCTATTTGAGGGCTTTCTTTTTTCACAACTTCTGCTACAGGTGTAGATTCCTCTGTACTTATAGCTCCATTAGCAGAAGGCTTTGAAAAACCATTATTCCCAGTTCCTGAATTATCAGCAATTGGTATGCTTGTTGTTGTCTTTTTCTCGACATCTTTAGATACTTGTTTTATAGCTCCACTTTCATATTTCATCTTATAGTCAGCAAAAGCATTGGCGAGATTGGCTGCTATTTTTGTTTGTCCAGTTTCATTTGCTATATATTGCTCTTCATCTGGATTAGAGATGAATCCAACCTCTACCAGCACGCTAGGCATGGAGGTTTTGTACAATACTATAAATCCAGCCTGCTTGGCGCCTCTATTGAGTTGATTGTCTTCCCTTACAAATCTCGACTCCATAAGTTTAGCCAATTGAATACTCTGATCTAAATATAAATTCTGCTGCATAGTCATTATGATAGCACCTTCAGGAGAATTTGGGTCAAAACCGTAGTTCTTTCTTACATCCTGTTCAAACTGAAGTGCCGCATTTTCCTTCTTTACGACTTCAAGATTTTCGTCCGCTTTATGGAGACCCAATACCCAAAATTCAACTCCACTAGGGCCTTGCTTAGTAGTGGAATTAGCATGTATAGAAATAAATAAATCCGCTTTAGCTTTGTTAGCTATATCCGCACGTTGATACAATTCTATGAATCGATCATCGTTTCTGGTATACATAACCTTTACTTCAGGAAATCTTTGATTGATTAATTTTCCCAATTTAAGAGCTATAGAAAGAGCTATCTCTTTTTCTTTTGAGACCTTCCCTAATGCCCCAGGGTCTCTACCACCATGACCAGGATCTATGACTACCGTGCTTACTGTGCGATTTCCTATTTCTGTTTGTCCCAATACTGACTTAGCAAAAAGAATTTGGATTGCAATATAAATAATATATTTGCCGTTTATATTAGTCTCTAAAGATTTTAAAAATTTAGGTTTACTTATCTCCACTACTTTGATCTTGCTTGTTAATAATTTTCTAAACAACTTACCTAGATTAAACACAAAATTAGTAATTATTTGTTTATTTGTGCTCAATTTTCTGACCACAACTGCTCAGTCAAAAGAAAAATCTGACTCTTCGAAAACAAAATTAGATTCGAATACACTTGTATCGTCCAATGACGATATAGCCTCTCGTATAGAATATAAGGCCAAGGATAGTATTATATACAATATTCGAACAAAAAAAATGCATTTGTTCAATGACTCAAAAATATCATATACCGACATGTTAGTCGAAGCATATTTTATTGATTATGATTGGACTAGCGGGGTACTAGCTGGCAATCAATGGAAGCAAAACGATAGTATTCAAGGTCGACCCTACATGAAGCAAGCTGGTAAGGACTATTATACAGATAAATTACTTTATAACTTCAAAACGAAAAAAGGTAAGGTATATGATATTATAACCAAAGAGGATGAAGCACTGCTGCATGGTCATGAGGTAAAAAAGGATAGCGTCGGTAATTGGTTTATATACAAAGCAAAATACACGACGTGTGATCTGGATCATCCACACTTCTACTTTAATGCTAAGAAACTTAAATTGACTACTAAAAAATCAATTGTCACGGGCCCTACGAATATTGTTATAAACGACGTAAAGACTCCAATCTATTTGCCATTCGGGATTTTCCCAGCTCAGAAAGGGAGGAGAACTGGTATTATATTTCCTCAACAATATGGATTTAGTCCTTTTTTCAACCTTCAAAACATGGGGGTTTATTTTGGGATTAATGACTATATGGATGCAAAGGTTTTAGCAGATGTTTACTTCAATGGAAGCTATAAATTCGTAGGAAATTTGCGATATAACAAACTCTATAAATATGATGGAGAATTCACTGCAGAAACCAATAGGATTTTTACAGGTGATGCCGATAATCCCACGGTATTAGGTACTACTCCAATCAACTATATATTTAACTGGCGTCATACACAGAGTCCTAAAGCTCATCCGACATTTACGTTTAATTCTGATCTGCGATATATGACACAAGGGGCGATCAATCGCTCTCTCACACTTGATGCTACCAGAATTACAGGACAGATAAGTTCGAACCTCAATGCTACAAAGCGATTTAAAAGAGCACCAATAGTTGTCAACGCCGGTATCAATTATAATCAAGATCTAAAGACACAAACAGTAAGTGGTAGCTTACCCAATTTAAGAATTAATTATAATGGCAATATATATCAAAACCCCAATAAGCAAAATTCAGTCGTAATTAATCTCCAACATACAACTTCAGCATTAGCAGTGTTGCCTTCTACACCAGATAGTAATATATTTAACGGGAAGTTCTTAAAGAACTTAAATCTTGGAGTTCAGCATAATGCAGTCTTTAGTTTTCAAAATATTCGTCTCTTCAAATATTTTAATCTTATTCCAAGATTAAGCTATAATGACTACATGTACTTCAAAAAGATAAATATCTCAAGAGACTCTGGAGAAGTAAAGCCAGACTCGGTAATAACCAATGGTGTCTATACTGCAAGGGATTTTGATGGGGGAGTAAGTCTCAACACCGTTGTTATAGGTATGTATCCTATTTCTAAGAAAGGATTTATTAGAGGCATTCGTCATCAGGTAAGCCCATTTATCGATTTTGGTTATACCCCTGATTTTAGTACTGATTTTTGGGGATATTTTGATCGTTATACTGATACATCTAAAAGAGAGATAAAGTATTTTCAATATTTAGGTGCCAATACAGGAATAAGAAGTACTTCGAATGCAGTTTTATCCTTTGGCATCAATAATGCTTTTGAGGGCAAATTTAAAAATAAAAAAGATAGTACGACAGGAACTAAAAAACTAATGCTCTTAGATGCCCTTAGTATCAATAGCAGCTATAATTTCAATGCAGATAGTTTTAAAATGAGTAATTATACGGTTTCATTTAGTAATTCTACACTCCAATTTTTAACCTTTAATGGTTCCTTGGTATTTGACCCCTATCACTATGAGAGAGGACAGAGAAAAGATAAATTCAAACTTTTTGAAGGAGAAGGCTTAGCTAGATTGATGACTATGAATGCTACTGCAAATCTCAATCTCAATGCAAGTAACATATCGAGAAGAATACTAAACTCGCAAAAAGGTAGTGAATTTGAACGAAACTTCATATTTAGAAATTATCATTTTTTCTATGACTTTAATAGTCCATGGAATCTTGCCATGTCATTTAATATCAATGTAAGGAGGGACTTTACATCCGATAAGCTAAATGATACTTCCATAGTAAATGCTTCCATTTTTCTAAATAATTTCGATTTCAACCTCACTAAAAATTGGAAGATTGCAATTTCTTCAGGTTATGATTTTAACACGAAACAAATTGGTATCACTACAATTTCTGCTATTCGTGATATGCACTGCTGGGAGTTTCGCGTCAATTACATACCCATTTCTAATATCGGACAAGCTTATACTATAGAAATAAGACCCAAGGCTGCACTGCTTCAGGATTTGAGGTTGTCTAGAAATAGACCATTGATAGAAAATTATTTCTAGTGCTGATAATACGGCGATATCATGAAATAAACCACCACACCTGTAAAGGCAACATATAACCAAACAGGAAACACAAACTTAGCTAACTTCCTATGGCTTTCGACCTGCATAGTTTGTCCTAAAAAGGCTGTATAAACTATAAATGGAAAGCTCAGAGCTGCCAAGATAACATGTGTAACTAGAATAAAGAGATAAATTCCTTTCAGTATTCCTTCTCCACCATACTTTGTAGATTCGGAGATCATATGATAGAAAACATAGTTCAAAAGAAACAAAGTCGATAATACACAAGCTATATAAATAAACCTTCTATGAACCTGAATATTCTTGTTTTTAATCGCTCGAAATGCACTCAAAAGACAGATAAAAACTAATGAATTGAACAAAGCATTTAGAAATGGAAGTCTTGATTTATCAAAGTCTGGAAAGCTAGCATCAAACCATTCCTTGACACCAAATCCGCTATACATTAGGAATACCAATCCCATTACGACAGCTGTCAATAAGCCTATTAATTGTTTAGCACGTTGATTCATAATTATAAAATAAAATTAATTTTTACCTTTTCAATCCGGATAACTATCAGAACATATTTTAAAATCATTTCTTCTTCCTCTCCAATCTATCTTTTTCACTCATCAAGAGTACGATATGATTCATCATTTTATTGACACTTGCAGAGTCAGTACCATCGTAGTAGCCTCTAATATTTCTATTCCAATCCACCAATACAAAACGCTCACTATGGAGAAAATTTCCCTCTATCTCATCTTCACCTACAGGTAATTTTAAACCCCATCTCCCGAAATTAAAAATGGAGTCCTGCGGTGAGCGAAGAAATTTCCACTGAACCAAATCTGCACCATGATTAGCCGCATAAGTGCGCAATTTCGCCAAATCATCACGCTCATAGTCCACGCTATACGAGAAAATCTGAAATTGCTTATTCCGACCCAGACTTTCAAATACGCGTGTCAGATTTTTATTCATAATAGGGCAGATAGACTGGCATTCAGAGAAAAAAGTCTCTATAACCGTTATTTTTCCATCAAGTTCTTGAGTACTTACAAGTGTGCTATCGGCGTTAAGGGCGGTATAAATCGGTAGTTTGAAGTATAGCGTATCTTTACCGTTCTCCGCCAATCCTTGTGGCCAGATAGGTCTAGGTGCAGCTGAATTCCTAAAATTATTTTTTTGTTTCGTATAATATATGATAGCAGCAGGCACCGCTGTAACAGCTATAAACACTATAATCCAAAGCCAATTTTTCTTATTCATCTTATGTCATTCTATAAATGATATGCAATTTTAAAACAGTTTGATACAATGAAAAAATAAAATATCAAAAAAAAAGACGACCCTAAGAGTCGTCTTTTGTATTAATTAATGATGTCCATGTTCAATAACGACACCGCCATGTTGTTTCAGTACACTTGGGTGAGGCTTATCTCCAAAACGATTATTATTTCTGCCATTCCAGTCATTACCATCATAAATGAAAGAAATTATCATCCATATCAGTAAGCTAAAAGGAACTAGAATAGTGAGAATAAAAGCTCTAGTTTCATGCTTTACGTGCATAAATACAGCCATAATATAGCCAGCCTTTAATAATGATAGTACTACAAGGGTCAATTGAAGTGCCCATAGTGGTGCTCCGCCCGGAATCAAAGACTTTTCATACCATATAGCAAATCCTACCTCGAATACTGTAACGAAAGACAATATACCAGTAGTTTTCCAAATATCAGCTTTGTGGTGCTTATAATCCCCATCTGTTAATGCCAAATGATTGTCATGCTTAGGATACGTGTCAGAATGATGATGTCCCATATTTTAAAATTTCAAATTTTCAGTTAATAATATTTTCTTACATTAAATAGAAAGCTAGGAATACATAAACCCATACTAAATCTACAAAGTGCCAGTACAAACCTATCTTCTCTACCATTTCATAATGACCCAGTCTATCGAAATCTCCTCTCAATGTTCTTATAAGTAGATACAAATTTAGTATCACTCCACCAAACACGTGCGCACCGTGAAAACCTGTAATTAAGAAGAAATAAGAACCAAACTGATAGGCTACAGTGCCATTAGCTCCAGCAAACTTCGCAGGCATAGAAGTTAAAGTCATTCCATCGTGCATGAGGTGTGTCCACTCAAAATACTGACAAAGTAAAAATAGAATACCAAAACCAATTGTAGGTAGCAAATTTCGCACAACTCCTGCTCTATTCATTCTGGCACCTTCCTGCACGGCACGAACCATCGTCACAGAACTGATGATAAGTATGAAGGTCATCAAACTTACAAAAACCAATGGTAAATCATGAAACTTTTCAAATCCTGGTAAAGGAATAGAACTAAATACTTTAGAAGCCTTTGGCCAAGCTTCTGCATTGACCATACGCACCGTAGCGTAGGAAACTAGAAATGCTACAAAGGTAAATGTATCCGAAATAAGAAAATACCACATCATGGTTTTTCCATAACTCGCCTTCATTGGTGGCGCACCACCTTGCCAGTGTGATTCTTTTAAATTTTCTACTGTTTCTATTGCCATAAATAATTATTTATATATAATAAATTTAAAAAATAAATATAATAATACCCACACGATACCAATAAAATGCCAATACTGCATTAAAATATTGAAGCCCATTTTTTGACCTTCACCAATTGTCTTTTTTCTGAAATTTAAAATCATCAATATCAAGGCAACAATACCTCCTACATAGTGTAATCCATGTAAACCAGAAATAACATAGATAAAAGATCCAGAAGGATTCCCATTAAGAAAAATTTGTCTAGTCTGCATTTCATTCCACCCCTGCCACTGTAGGCTAACAAAAACTAAAGCCAAGGCTAAAGTAATCAGACTCCAAAGCATGAACTGGGATTTTTGAGCGATATATTTATATGCCAAATGGATAGTAACACTCGAAACAATAATAATCAAGGTACTATATAAAAAAGCTGATGGTAAAGGCAATTCAATCCATGCCTGACGAATATCTCCTTTGCGGACAATAAGCGCACTGCAAAATGCTGAAAACAGCATAATCATACTACCAAAAGAAAGATAGAGTAGGAATAATTTCGGATGAATTCTTCCACTCATTGGCGACTTCATATTCATTGCATCACTCATTTTACTTAGAAAAATAATGAAATTAAGAATATCAATAAATAAGCAAACGAACCAAACATAAGCGCTCTAGCATCATTATCTTTACAAGACTTATAAAACTTGAAGGCTAAATAGCTAAATCCAAGGCTAGCTAGAAGTAATACTATAGCTCCAGCATTCCACTGATTCGTTAAATAAACTGGATACAGCGATAGCGGAACTAGCACTATGGTATAGATAAACGTAATAAATGCAGACTGCTTCGACTTGCCATCACGGCTGGGTAGCAACATGATATTTGCCTTGAGATAATCCTCATAACTTAGCCATGCTATCGCCCAAAAATGAGGGAACTGCCAGAAAAATTGAACGACGAATAACCAAACAGCATAATGATTTAAGTTATTGGTAGCCGCTACATATCCTAACAATGGTGGCAATGCCCCAGGTATAGCTCCGACAAAAACCGCTATCGAAGAAACTTTTTTAAGCGGTGTGTATATAAAGCCATAAATCAAAAGAGATAATGCTGATAGTAACCCTGTCATAGTATTGACAGCAAACGTCAAAGTCAATATACCAGCCAGGGCTGTAATACCAATGAACAAAACGGCATCCATTTGGCTCATAGACCTTGTAGGTAAAGGCCTATTCTGAGTGCGAATCATCAGACGATCAGAATCTTTTTCTATCAGCTGATTGATCGCATTAGAAGCAAAAGTAACTAGGCTACCACCAAGGGTGAAAAGTGTCAATTTAACCCAATCAAATTCTCCAGATGGAGAACCTACTATGAACCCAATAACCGAAGATAAAATGACAAATGATGATAAACGGAACTTAGATAATGCAGCATAGTTTCCAAGTCTAGCTTGAACCTTATGCAATGCAATAACTTTAATCTTATTCATTTATCTTCTATTATAGTTAATTAAACAAGTACTACTAACCGTGTGATTCTTCACCTTCTTTCAAAGGCTCTGTTTGAGGTCTGAAATCAGTATCTCCAAATCCTGTAGAATAGTCATACGGCCATCTATGAACTTCTGGAATTTCACCTGGCCAGTTTCCATGAATATGCTCAGCCGGTGTTGTCCACTCTAAGGTGTTAGAACCCCATGGATTCAAATTCTCATTAGTGAATTTTCTTCCTTTTAATGCGCTATAAACAATGTTTACTACAAATAAAATTTGAGCTAAAAATGAAATAATAGCAAAAACAGATATGAACTTAGATACATCTTCGAAGATATTAAATGTCTGAAAATTTGAATAAACGTAATATCTACGAGGAAGGCTTAACATAAAGTGCATAGGTATGAATATAGCATAAGCAGAGATAATGGTCACATAAAAATGTACATAGCCCAATGTATCATTAATATATCTACCAAACATTTTAGGAAACCAATGATATACGCCAGAAAACATTGCAAAGAATGCCGCTACACCCATAACGATATGGAAATGCGCAACCACAAAGTAGGTATCATGTAAAGGTATATCAATCGCAGAATTACCTAAGAAGATTCCAGTCAATCCTCCAGATATAAATAAGGATACGAAACCAAGAGCAAACATCATTGCTGGAGTTAGTCTTAGATTACCTTTCCATATCGTCGTCAGCCAGTTAAATACTTTTACTGCCGAAGGAACTGCAATTAACAAGGTAAATAAGGTAAATATCGATCCTAAAAATGGATTCATACCAGACATATACATGTGGTGCGCCCACACTAAGAAGCCAAGTAATACGATAACACCGATGGCGTAAACCATGGCTCTATAACCAAAGACTGGTTTACGAGCATTAACAGAAAGTACCTCTGAAGTAATACCCATAGCAGGTAATATAATAATATATACTTCAGGGTGTCCTAAGAACCAAAATAAATGTTGGAACAAAATAGGCGAACCACCTTTATAGTCAAGCAAATTTCCTCCAACGACGATATCAGACAAATAGAAAGAGGTGTCGAATAATCTATCGAACTCTAGTAAAAGAGCCGCACTTAATAATGGTGGGAATGCTAAAACACCTAAAATAGCTGTAAACAATAAAGCCCACACCGTCAAAGGTAAGCGCCACATAGTCATACCTTTGGTTCTTAAATTTAAGATGGTTGCTATATAATTCAAACCTCCTAAAAGTGAGGATACGATAAACATAGCCATACTTAAAAACCATAAGTCTGTACCCCACATAGAACCTGCGTTTACCTTAGCATCACGCAATCCACTCAGCGGTGGATACATGGTCCAACCACCAGAGGCTGCACCTGTTTGCACAAATAGTGAAGCTAGCATTAATACACCTGCCAATAGGAAAAACCAATAAGAAAGCATATTCATAAATGGTGAAGCCATATCTCTAGTTCCTACTTGGTAAGGGATAAGAAGATTAGCAAAAGTTCCTGAAAGACCAGCCGTTAATACAAAGAATACCAATATGGTTCCATGCATAGTGACTAATGAATAATAGAACTCATTCGAAATTCTTCCACCTTCTGCCCACTTTCCGAGCAATGTTTCTAAAAATGGAAATGTCTCATTAGGCCAGCCTAACTGCAATCTGAAAAGAACAGACATCGCAGCTCCGACTATTGACCAAAAAATACCTGTAAATAGAAACTGTCTAGCAATCATTTTATGATCCTGGCTGAAAATATATTTCTCCAAGAATGAATCCTCATGATGTTCGTGTGCTGTATGTGCCATAATTTACTTTTTATTATCGACTTTCTTTTCTTATAATTCTAGTTAGTTAAAATCAAATTCTGTTCTTCTATTTTTTTGTTTGCCTTCTTTGGTAGCATTGTCTGCTATCGGCTGGGTCTCACCGTAACCCTTAGCGCCAACTCTTTCAGCTTTTATGCCTTTGCTTACTAAATAAGCTAAACAAGCATCTGCTCTCTTCTGACTTAATTCCAAATTTTTAGCATCATCTCCATCGCTATCCGTATGAGCAGATAACACTATCGAATTTGAAGGATTCTTTTCCAATAATTGAGCTAATTGGTCAAGTGTTCCCTTCGACTTAGCATTTAATTCTGCACTACCACTAGCGAACTCAATGGCATCTGTCTCATACACTGCATCTTTATCGATACCCTTTTTCATCACTTCCTCAAAACTAAATGCAGTATGATTATCTACCTTAGCAGGAGCTGCAGTCATATTCATTTTTGCTAACCAAGCTTGAATCTTATCTTTGTTTACCTCATAAAAAGGTTTTTGCGCTTTAGCCCATTCGTCAAACTTAGCTTGAGAGACTACGTGCGCAGGCATCATCATACCATAGTGAGATTTTCCACACAACTCAGCACAAGCTAATTCATAATTGAATTTCATGTATCTAGGCTCATTGGTCTCAGGATCTATACTAGCCCAATGTTTATTTGATTTTAATAATTCGCGAGTCTCATCATTAGTCATAGTAGGTGTGAAACCTATGCCAGTAGGTACACCAGGTACACAATCCATTTTCATTCTAAAATGAGGTAAATAAAAACTATGCAACACATCTAATGCTCCCAAATTAAAATGAACAGGTCTGTCTTTTACCATGTATAGTTCCGATGCGAAAAAATCATCATGGCTTGCAGGATCTGTCCAATCGATGCCTAGTTCATTATCGGGACTTACAAAATCTTTTGAAATTACTCTTTTTCCAAATACGCCATCTGCTCCTGGATAACGAAGCAGCCAATTAAACTGCTTCGCAGTAGCTTCAATAGTTAATTGATTGGCAGGTAGTGTTTTTTTATTAGGAAATACATTAAACCATGTTTTAAGTCCCATGATTACAAGCACCGCCATAGCCAAAGCTGGAATCGAAGTCCATATCAACTCTAGCTTACCGCTATGCGCAAAAAAAGTAGCCTTCTTATCTTTTTCACCTCTATATTTCCATACGAAATAAAAAAGTGCAATGTGTGTGATTACAAAAACAATACCTGTAATCCAACAAGTGACTACGAATAAAGTATCAACCTCTACACCCCAATTTGAAGCAGCCTTTGGAAGACTTGCAAACTCCATGTACTTCAAACTAAATGCACACATAATCAAGAAAAATATCCCATAAATCATGAATAATTTTCCATGTCTTTGACTATTTCTTGAGTAATCTAATTCTTCTCCTCTTAGAGTTCTAATGCGTTCTACAATATTCGCCAGCATAACAGCTATCGAATAAAACAAGACTATAACTCCTAAGGTCAATAAAATGTTTAACATCTCTATTTAATTTTTCTTTAAAGTAAATTAATTTCTTAAGTATGGTAGTTTAAACTCTCTTCTAAATAAGGGGATTTCAATGGCACTAATCGATTCTTACTCAATGTAGAAAGAATAACATATAAGAATAAACCAATAAATCCTAGAAACATCATTATTTCTATCAAACCTAAAGTTGCATGATGAGCAGGCTTAGCATGTGCGTCATGTGAATGATCTTGATCCATAGTATGTGAGCTAGCAGCTACATCAGTATGTGTATTGGTAGCATGATTTTCGTTAGAAGCTACAACCGCATGCTCTGCGGCATGAGCTGTATCCTTCGTATGATTATCTGCCAACAATTTTACAGAATTTTCAAATTTTGCTGCATGAGTTTCAGGAGCTGAAGCATGGTGCTCTGATTCTCTATTTGGTTCGAACATAACCATAGAATAGAAATCTAAATAATGTCCAAACAACAATATAACTGCAGCTATACCATAAATCCATGGATTTCTTTTTGCTCTTCTTTTCATTAAGAAAAGGAAGGGGAAAATAAAGTTTATTATAAAAGCAATCCAGAAAAATGCCTTGAACATAGGAACGTCAAATCTCTTGACAAACCACATGGTATCCTCTGGTATATTACCATACCACTGAAGCATAAACTGTGAAAACCATAGATAAGTCCAAAATACACTAAAGCCGAAAAGGAACAATACAATATTGTGCATATGGCTTTCATTAACAAAAGCTAGATTACCTTTAGCTTTTAGTATTAAGATAATTAAGATAGTCATGCATAGAAACCCACACATATAACTAGCAAAATTATACCATCCAAATAAGGTAGAATACCAATGAGGATCTAGCGACATCACCGCTAACCAGCTGAATACAGAAGTACCTACACCAAAGAAAACAATATAGCCAGCAGCTATATACTTAGACTTTTGATTGTAAGCTACCTCATCAGTATAATGATCTGAAGCCAAGGAATGCTTCTTAAACCACTGAGAAAAGATAATCCAACCTGCAAAAAACAATAAGGTAAGTCCAGTAAACGTTCCCTTATTTAGAAAAGCTATTTTATCACCTACAATAGTATCACCAGGAGCTGGGTGTGTCCAATGGTGGTATAAACTATGCCAGTCAAGCCAAATTCCTGCTATAATGATAAGGAAACAAATCAACCCAACCAAAATGTAACTACTAAAACTTTCAAATATTCTTTTAACAGATGCAATCCAGCCACCATAGCCAATGGTATGAGCTGCTATAAAGAAAATTGCAGTCAAGGCCATAGCGTTAAAGTAATAAGAATTCAAGAGAAAATTAGACCAAAATCTAGCATGGTGATTCCATCCACCATTATCAAAAAAAGCCCAAATAGCACCCAATACACCAAGAACCATAAAGACTATAGTCATAGTTTTAATGCTACCTTCGAACTTATAATGTTCTTTATTCAAATCGAAATGTACTTTTTCGTGTCCCATTTTTTTTCTATTTATCTTTTATCTTTACTCAAATTATTTTTTAGTAGAATCAGCTGGTGCTGCAGCCGCAGGATCAGACGCTTTATTTAACCCTCCTAATTCTTTTATATAACATACAAGCTTCCATCTATCATCAGCCTTTACATGAGCAGCGTGAGCACCCATTAGATTCTTACCATATGTGATAGAATGAAAAATTTCGCCATCCTTCATACCTACTAGTCTATCAGAATATTTAGGAGGTACTGATTTGTATGCACCGTCGCTACCATCTTCTCTTACAATTAACTTACCATCACCTAGACCTTTTTCACCATGACAGATAGCACATTGCTTATCATATACAACCTTTGCTCTAGCTAAAACAGCTTCCGTAGGTTCGTATGGATTATTCAATTCCGCACCTGCTCTCGCTTTATCAGCATCTGTATTCTGATAAAAACGTGTATAGTTGTAAGAATAAATGACCGACTTCTCCTTTTGATAAAGTTCATCACTAGGAAGTGCGTTTCTTGAAACAGTATTCGCTACTGGCAACATTGTACCTCGAGGATTATCATCTGAATATGTTTCATATGCTTTGGAGAAAGCCATATCAGGCGCATAAATACTCCCTGGTGATTTAGGACTCTTATATAGTAGAAAAGCTACGAAAAGAAGTGCAACACCTATTTTTAGATAAAACTTTTTAGTTTGGCTATCCATCTTTACTTTGTATTATTAATTATTCAAATGATTTTGTGTTAATCTCTTCCGCCCCACTCTTCTGCAATGCAGACTTTATGTTTGCTATTTCACTATCAGACTTTCCATCTATTCCAAATGCTAAGGCAAATTTATCATCCGTTGTTCTTTCATCTATGATCATTGGAATTTTTCCTGGAAAAAGCTCATTACGTTTGATATATACGAAAAACATGCCTACTGCGGCCATAAGGACTGTAGTTTCAAATATAACCGGAATAAAAGCTGGCAGTGACCAAAATGGCTTACCTCCAAAAATAGTAGGATAACCCATTGTGTTGACATAGGTCATTACACTTAGGGCAGTTACCGTTCCTGTCAATCCTAGCGTAAAGCCAGCTTTGTGCAAACTGGTTTCTTTAACACCTAATAAATCATCGATACCATGCACAGGGAATGGAGAATAAGCATCATCTACAGTTAATCCATCCGCTTGAACACTCTTGATAGCATCTAAAAAATTTGTTTCATGGGAATAAATTCCATAAACATATTCTTTGTGCTCTATTTTTCCGTGACCCATATTATTATTCTATTTGTATTTATACTAAATTAATGTGAACCTTCTTTTCTCGCCTTAGCCTGCGCTGCTTCAGATATCGAAGAGAAAATAGCTTTTACCTCTGCTATAGCTATTACAGGAAACGTACGTGAGAATAACAGGAAGCAAGTGAAGAATAATCCCAAGCTACCGATAAAAATTGAAATATCTACCCATGTAGGAGTGAAATAATTCCAGCTTGACACTAAGAAATCTTTATGCAAAGAAGTTACGATAATCACGAAGCGCTCAAACCACATACCTACATTCACAAAGATAGACATGATAAAACTTACAAAAATGCTTCGACGAAACTTCTTAAACCAGAATAACTGTGGTGATAATACGTTGCAAGTCATCATAGACCAATAAGCCCACCAATAATCTCCAAATGCTCTGTTATAGAAAGCATATTGCTCATACAAATAACCTGAATACCATGCTATGAAAAGCTCTGTGATATAGGCTATACCAACAATAGAACCCGTAAGAACGATTACTTTATTCATAGATTCAATATGAGCTATCGTAATGTAATCTTCCAATTTTTGTACTTTTCTGGTAATCAACATCAAAGTCTGTACCATAGCAAATCCAGAGAAGATAGCCCCTGCAACGAAGTAAGGAGGGAAAATGGTAGTATGCCACCCTGGAATAACAGATGTAGCGAAGTCAAAGGATACTACAGAGTGCACTGAAAGTACAAGCGGTGTCGAAAGTCCTGCCAACACAAGAGAAAGACTCTCAAAGCGTGACCATTGTATAGCAGTACCTCTCCAACCAAAACTCAAGATATTGTATATTTTCTTTCTTTTCTCACTCTTAGCCTTATCACGAATAGTAGCAAAATCTGGCATTAGCCCAGAATACCAGAAAAGACAAGAAACCGTGAAATAAGTAGATATCGCAAATACGTCCCAAAGAAGTGGAGAATTAAAATTTACCCAAAGTGGACCTCTGGTGTTTGCATAAGGGAATATGAAAAATCCTTGCCAAATACGACCCATGTGAATTAATGGAAACTGACCTGCACAAATAACCGCAAAGATGGTCATAGCCTCAGCCGCGCGGTTAATACCTGTTCTCCATTTTTGTTTGAATAGAAGAAGTACCGCCGAAATCAAGGTCCCTGCGTGACCGATACCGACCCACCATACGAAGTTGGTGATATCCCAAGCCCAGTTTACAGTTTTTTGAAGACCCCATACACCTATACCTTTGAATATAGTCCAACTCACTGCTGTAACATAAAGCAATAAGCCAGCAACGGCAAAGCCAAAGGCTATCCACCAATCTTTTGGAGGATTTCCTTCTGTATTGCGCACGATGTCTTCTGTAATTTTTCCGTAGGTCTTGTCTACACCATTTATCAATGGTTCTCTCAATAATGAATCTACTTGTGACATA
Source organism: Chitinophagales bacterium (assembly GCA_016787225.1). Classification (NCBI taxonomy): domain Bacteria; kingdom Pseudomonadati; phylum Bacteroidota; class Chitinophagia; order Chitinophagales; species Chitinophagales bacterium. The sequence goes on along the minus strand of JAEUUY010000017.1, from coordinate 12,704 downwards.
TATTTTAGTTTATTCAGCAGTTAGCGATAATGGCACCAAATACCTTTTAAATTTTAATTGTGATTTAATTATGCTTTATTCGATTTATCTCTATTTCTAACCTTAGTCATATAGTTGACGGAAGGTTTAGTATATATCTCCTCTACGACACCGAAGGTTCTTTCATCATTCGTCAATTTAGAAACCAATGACTCAGGATTATTAACATCTCCAAACACAATCGCACCTGTAGAACAAGCTGACTGACATGCGGTCACTATCTCGCCATCTCTTACTTCTCTATTCTCCTTCTTAGCGTCTAATTTGCTTACTTGTATTCTTTGAATACAGAAGCTACATTTTTCAATTACCCCTCTAGAGCGAGTAGTAACGTCAGGATTCAGCACCATACGAGCTATCGCATCGGTTCTATTCAAAGGATCATTATCGTTGATAGCACCAAATGAATCAGAACCAGTATAGTCAAACCAATTAAATCTTCTCACTTTATATGGACAGTTGTTGGCGCAATATCTCGTACCAATACATCTGTTGTAAGCCATTTGGTTGATGCCATCTGTACTATGATTGGTAGCACTTACAGGACAAACATTCTCACATGGAGCATTGTCACAATGCTGGCAAAGCATAGGCTGGAAGGTTACATCTGGATTATTAACATCGCCCGTATGATATTTATCAATTCTCATCCAATGCATGTCATGAGAACGGAAAACCTCTTTTCTACCCACAACAGGCACATTATTCTCTACATTACAAGCTATGACACATGCACCACAACCCACACAAGAGTTAAGGTCAATAGCCATACCCCACTGATGTCCTGGATATTCATGTTTTGGATATAAGGTCACCAAATGATGCTCAATCCATTCTTTTCTACTCTGACCTCCTATCAAGTTGCCTGCTTCAGGATTTGACTTATATTCAGCAAGAGTCGTTTCTTTTATTAGATCTCGTGTCTTCTCTCCACCCAATCCCATATGGTTTAGAGTAAAATAAGACTGAACGGAAGCCATTTCTTCACTATTGCCAGTGCTAGAAACATCAACTTTTGCTACAACATTGCTTCCTGAATTTGGAAGTGCGTTGAATGCATTATATCCATATTGATATTCTGCACTAGAAGTGCTCGTTCTTCCCCAACCATATTTCATACCTAATGTACCTTTAGCTACACCAGCCATAGGTACTACAGGAAGAGAAACCTCTTTGCCATTGATATTTGCTTTGAGAATCGTATATTTTTTCTCATTCAAAATAGCATCAGCCCCTAAGGCTTTTACATCATCTGGATTGCCTAAGAAATAATTGCTCCAAGTCATACGAGAAACTGGATCAGGTAGTTCTTGAATGAAAGGATTGTCTGCAGCAGAGCCGTCTCCGTGCACCGTTTCATAAAATCTTACTTCAAATTTATCACTCTTGGCATAATTCGCATTGATTTGTGCAATTGCTCCACTTAAATCGCCACCGTTAAAAGAAGAAGACGAAGCAGAACCAAAACTTGAGCTTGCAAACTCACCTTTTTGAAGGGTATAAGACCAAAATGCATCAAAATTATGATAGCCAGATCCTGAATTATATGTCGAAGCCGTGTTTCGAATAAAATCATAATAGCTTCCAGTATTGCCTAGCCAATTCATCAAGGTCTGCTGAAACTGGCGAGTATTAAATAATGGAGAAATAACTGGCTGTGCTATAGCATAAACTCCTTGTTCAGGTTCGTAATCATTCCAACTTTCAAGATAATGATTATTAGGACAGATATATTGACAAACTGAAGAGGTCTCATCTATTTTATCTGAGAAAGATACACTTAAAGCAAGTCCTTCAATTTTCTTTGCTAAATCGCTTCCTCCAGCCATTGAATAAACTGGATTAGAATCTAAGAATAATGCTCCTTTGATAACGCCACTTTTTAATTCAGCTACAAAAGCATCTGTATCTGCCTGAACACCTTTTTTATAATTTACCTTAGGTCCTACAAATACTGTTTTACCTATTCCTCCTAAGAAACTATTTAAGGCAAAGGTCAATTTTTGAACATTCGTATCATTGATACCATTGACTACTAAAATTGATTTGCCCTCATTCTTAGCCTTGGTCAAGGCTTCAGCTACTTTCGCTACACCTTCTACTTTTGAAGCAGCTCCTGTTGTCAAAGTATTATATAATTCTGCAGCAAATCTAGCCTCATCAGATGCAGATACTAAAAATTTATGATCTGCTGTAGCACTTGTAGGACAAGGTACTGATTCTACCTGAATATGAGTACTCATATTCGTATTTTCTTTCGATACCTTTCTACGCTTAATATATTGCTTTGAAAACCCAACTGGATTTAACCATGTAGCAGCAAAATCCGCACCTATAGATAAGATGACATCTGCATTATCGAAGCGATACTGAGGCAATGTTCTCACCCCAAAAGACTGTTCAGTTGCTGTCAATAATCCTGACATAGATACCGCATCGTGCGTTACATGAACAATATTTGGATATTTAGATATAAATTCAAATATCAAAGCATTGGTAGAAGGACTCATGATAGAAGAAGTAACCAAAGCTACTTTACTATTAGAGGCTTTCAATTCATTTAACTTAGTAACAATTTCTGAATCAACAGTTTTCCAGTCAGAATCTTTACCACCTTTTTTTGGATTTTGGTGTCTATTTGAATCATATAATGAAATGACAGAAGCCTGCGCTAAGGCTGTAGTGCCTCCACCTGACAATACCGAATCAGGATTACCTTCTATCTTGATAGGTCTTCCATCTCTATTTTTTACCAATATACTATTGTAGTGACCTCCCTGTGCAAAAACTGAAGCATAATAAGTAGCCATTCCTGGTACTATTTCCTCTGGTCTTTTGACATAAGGAATAGATCTTTTCTCAGGGATAGAACATGAAGCTGCTATACTAGCCGCGCTTACTGTAAAACCCAAAGTTTTTAAGAAGTCTCTTCTATTCGTTTCCTTATCCGTGATAGGCTCTAAAATTCCCTGTAATACTGGTAATTCTTCGCCAAATTCATTATTTATATTCGAATTCATTTCTACTTTAGTTTGAATTTAGAATTTATCAATTATTTTTTTATTCTTGATTAGTTGGAAATTAATAGTGACATTTTTGACACTCTGTACCGCCTATATCCTCTACAGTAACACGCTTTCTATCTCCTGCTTTCATACCATCATGAAAACTCTTGAATGTATTGTAATAAGCATTATCTACAAACTGAACATCATGATTTCTATGACAATTAATACACCATCCCATAGATAATGGAGAATACTGATATACTTCTTCCATAGTCTCTATTGGACCATGACAGGTCTGACACTCTACTTTACCAGCTGTGACGTGCTGAGCGTGATTGAAATAAACATGATCAGGGAGGTTATGAATTCTAACCCATTCTACTTTTTTAGGTTCTTTGGAGTAGGTATTCGTAGAAGGATCCCAACCCACAGCTTCATAAATTTTACTTATTTCAGCTTTACCATACTTTGGTCCACTTTGGATTGCAACATGGCAATTCATACAAGTACTCACTGAAGGTATATTAGCATGCTTACTCTCAGCAGCCGTGAAGTGACAATATTGACACTCAATTTTATTTTGACCTGCGTGCAGTGCATGTGAAAACTTGATAGGCTGTGTAGGCTGATAGCCTTGCTGTCTTCCCAGTCCTATAGCACTTTTACCTAGAGCAAATACAAATAACAAGACGGTAGCAAGTAATAAAAACGATTTAAAAGAGCTCTTTAAGTAAAAAGGTGTTTTATCTTCTGAACCTACCTTAACATCGTATTGACCATCACTTTTTTTCACTACAGAAACTAAATCAAGATTCTTAGAAGTTCTACCTAGAAAATAAGCTAAAAGCAATAGTAATACCAAAGCACCAAGTACTGCTAATGTATAAGATGTTTTACTATCATCTCCCCCTGCTGAAACTTTAGTTCCTGCAGTTTTGTCACCTCCAGCGGGCGCTGCCGCAGCTGGATTCTTTATGTAAGCCAACATGTTAGCATATTCCTCTTCAGAAATTTGACCCGCAAAAACACTCATCGCACTGGCGTCATAATCTTTCATTTTCACTGCATAAGGATAACCAGAAGATACTGCATCGTTCCAGTTGTATATCCAAGTCTTTAACCACTCTTCTCCAGACTTCCCTTTAAAAGCACCTGCAGCATTCCATCGATCAACAACACCTGCTAGTGCAGGACCAGTCATTTTCTGTTGAAGAGATACATCGTGGCAGCTACCGCACTTACTTCTAAATGTTGCCTTACCTGCTTTCGCGTCCTGAGCCTGCAACATACTCAAAGACAAAACGGTGAAAATCAGGAATAAACCTAGCTTTTTAATATTGCGCATCATTATATAAAATAATATTGAATTTGAATTTTAAGCGTTGCAAATATAGGTATTTGTCCTTAATATTATAGTGGTTGTAAAATAATTTATCCACATTAATGTTATTTAGAATCACTTTAAATAAGCCATATTGAATACCAAAGTTTTGTACAAATTATCGAATATTCAACTTTTTTTTCATACGATCCATTTCACGCTTATTGTCCTTATTTTTAATCGCATCTCGTTTATCAAAGACTTTTTTTCCCTGAGCTAAAGAAATTTCTATTTTAATAAACCCTCGATCATTAATAGAAAGCTCTACGGGCACTATTGTGAGCCCTCTTTCTTTGACCTTTGCGAGCAACTGATTAATTTCTGACTTTTTAAGCAGTAGCTTACGCTCGCGATTCGGCACATGATTTAGATAGGTCCCGAAATCATACTCTCCCACATTCATATTTTTAATGAATAATTCCTCCTTTCGAAAATAACAAAAAGCTTCATTGATACTTACACGCCCCATTCTGATAGCTTTGACTTCAGTACCTCTTAAAATTATTCCCGCAGAATATTTTTTTACTAAATTATACAGAAATCCAGCTTTTTTATTCGCTATGCGTATTTGTCCTTTTATTTCTTTATTCACTTGTTAAAAGAATATTTTCAATTTGTTAATCCAATCAAACTTAACGCTACCAAAATAGCCGCAAATGCAGAATTTTAGAAATTGTTTCTAACATTAAGATAACAATATAAAAGATTAAATGCACCTCGTAATAGAAATTCCCATTCATTATTTCATGCTGCAAATGTAGATATGGTTAACTAAATGTTTTTAATTTTTAATTTCTGTAGGTATACCTAATTTACTTATTTGCCGCTTGATCCAGTTTTTTCTTCTCAGTATATAGCTTGAGGGATTATCCACTTTGTATCGAATAGGATTCGGTAAAACGGCTGCCAATAACGAGGCTTCATCCTTGGTCAGTTTGCTTGCTGACTTTTTAAAATAATATTGCGATGCGGCTTCTACACCATAGATACCATTGCCAAATTCGATAACATTGAGATACACTTCAATAATACGGTCCTTAGACCATAAGAGTTCGATAAGCATAGTGAAATAGGCCTCTAATCCCTTTCTTAGATAATTTCTATGAGGTAATAAAAAAGCATTTTTTGCGGTTTGTTGGGATATGGTGCTTCCACCTTTGAGCCTTCTTCCCTTTTCGTTATTGCGAATAGCCTTTTTTATAGCTGCGAAGTCGAAGCCATAATGCTCATAAAACAACTGATCTTCCGATGCAATGACCGCCAATTTCATATTAGGTGAAATATTCGAAAGAGACTCCCAATCTTTTTTTAAAACCAATTTGCGCTCTGAATCGAAAGCTTGTTCGCCCAAAAGATAGATCATAGTAGGCGTAATAGGAATAGGAATAAATCGAAATATAATCACTGAAATTATTGAAATGATAAAAAACCATTTCATAAACTTCAGTAGCTTTTTAAACACCGTTGCTATGACTGCCATGACTAATTGTTTTGAAATTTTAATTTCAAGGCATAAAAATACTTTTTAAATGTTTCAATGAAGGAAACTTTTGCAATTTCCCAACCGAATTTTCCATCCTTATAACCTTGAAGAAGAATATAACCTTTGAAAAATTTAAAAATAGGATTCACGAGCAGAGACCAAGTAAGCAAAGCCAACGATTTAGATGAATAATTTTTAGCTGCAAGTAAGGCATATTTTTCTGCCTTCAAAACTAAATCTTGGGAATTTTCATAAGCATTATGATTTATTACAGCTGAAGAATTTAATATCTTGGTATTCGGCAATAAATCTATATGTTCATGAGGAATAGAGCCTGACCACTTGGCTAGTTCTTTCTTCCATAATCGAATCTTAACATCTCTGCTCCAAAGTCCATATCTAACAGAAAAATTTTCAATAAAATTTATTCGTAAAAATTGAACGGCACCATAGGTTTCATATTCTCTAGACTCAATAAGCTTCTGCAAAGAACTATCTGCATATTCATCGGCATCTAAGCTCAAAATATAATTTGATTCGACCAAGGAATTGGCGAAATTCTTTTGCTGAATATAATCATCAAACGCACGCTCAAAAAATTTCACCTTAGAATATCCAGAACATACATCCTTTGTTCTATCTGTGGAAAAACTATCCAGAACTATAATTTCATCACAAAACGCTTCCACTGATTCTAGGCAGCGTAGAATATTCTTTTCCTCATTTTTTGTAATAATAACAACTGCTAAACTCAATTCGTATCCAATCTTTCTATGGAATGTACTATGAGCAAAGGTAGTATAAAAATCGTCAAACCTACTTGAGTTTCGAACATGGGTTCCAGCATGTTGGCTATGAACATAGCTAAAGTATAGGCAAATGCTAGCCAGTTGTGTTTCTTTATAGAAACCCAAAAAGAGACTACAAAAATAGCTATAAAACCAATCAAACCGAATATCCCATTTTGCGCCCATACAACAATGAATTGGTTGTGTGGTAGCTTGTTCGAATCAGAATCCATATATCTTACCAAATTGCCTTCACCCACTCCAAGTATAGGGTTTTGATAAGCGATCTCGTAACCTTTCATGATAGAAACAATGCGTTCTCCATCAGAATATGATTTGTAATTCTTCTCCTTGTATTTTCCTATATCCCATGAAAAATAGGATAACTTATTTTTAACTGTTGGGACATATTGAACTACTAAAAAAAGACTTATAAAAATGAATAAGAAAGCTACTAGGCCTTTCACATAAACTTTCTTTTCCCAAATTTTAAAACTGATAAAAGAAAATACCACAACAATAGAAAGCAATATTCCTGTCTTTACTGCTAGAAATTGTATATAAAAAAATAACAAGATACTACCTGCAAACCAATAATAAAAACTACGCTTAATATGGTTTTTTCTGCACTTATCCGCGTGATACAAGCTCAGTATTAAAGAAAAACAAAGTAAAATAGAATAGCGAATATGATCTTTGAAAGGAACAGGAATGGGATGTCCTCTGAGTAGTCCTTCCAGAATCTCTGTTCTATGTATGAGATAATTTACTACAACAAAGCAAGCAGATAAGAATATCGCCAATAAAAGTCCCTTAGTGAATAATTTAATCTGATTTGAAGACCAATGGCTCCATATTAGAAAGCAAAATGGAATTCCTAGTAACATAATTTTCATACGTATGGCACCCAGATAAAGGGCATTATTCTCTGCCCAAATGCCTGATAAAACTATTATAAAATAAAATGTAATTAATAGGTAGGCTAAAAAACTTTTAGTCTCAAACTTTCTGGATTTAAGAAACAATATCACAGCCCATAATACACAAGCTATCAAGCTCTGACTCCATAGTATATGTGATGGAAAAAACAAAACTACCAATGATGTCAATACAAGCAGTACATGCAAGTCTTTTTTCCAGTCAACTTTAGATAATCCATTTATCATACTTCAAAATTAATGGAAAGTCGAAGATGGCGGTGAAATATTGTGATGGTTCAACCTAAGTTAATACCAATGTGATTTATTCTTTATGCCAATACAGAATAAATCATATTCCGCACGTGCGGAAGTAAATGCCGATGTGAATTGTGTTTAGTCCAATTGAACGAAGTTTCCCGATAGCTATCGGGATGACTATTACAGAATTCCAATCGGTATAAAAGCTAAATCTTAGATAAAACAACAAAAATTGTCGTCAATTTGTACCCTAGTCTAAACTAAAATTCTGCATAGTTTGATTATTACTTTTATGTAAGCACGACTTCTTACTGCAAGTATACCATCTGGTATTTTTAGTTTTGCTAAACATAGTGCAGAGAGACATTTTACAATATAAGTTGCAAAAGATGAACGCAGACCAATAATAAGGTCTGCGTTCATCTTTTTTATATGCTTCAGCCTGGTGGATAGAATTATTCCTTAATAATTTTAAAGGATTGAACTCGATGACCATCCTTGTCTAAAATGTATAAAAAATAATTGGCTGGGCTATAACTACCCATTGTCACCTTTGATTGAGGCGACTTTATAGACTGTGTAGTCAATATCTTACCTTGAATATCGCAAATTTGATAAGAAAGTTTTTCATTTCGATAACTCTTCATTGATAATGTCAAATCGCCATCCGTCGGATTCGGATATACCGTCAATTGCTGGTCGAAACTAGTACCGCTTATACCTAAATTTATTACTACAAAAGCATGCTGAACTCCTTGATCTATTCGACCAGAAGAACTTTTATGAGAAGTATAAACCAACTGACCAGAACTATATACTATACTTCCACCACTGCCAGTTCCATTTCCTCCTGCGGTATTCACAGAATGCTGTGCATTGCTAATAGTAAATGAGAAGACCAACAGCCACAATAAAATTAAATTTAAATTGAATTTATTTTTCACCATGATATTATAATTTAGAATTTTAATTCTGAAATCTATATTCCTATAAATTTCAATTCATTCCTTTTTATTTTCTCCTAAAATGCTTTACTTTAAAGGAGAATTTTTCTCACCTACCTGCTTCTTTTCATCCTTCTCATTTACCTGCACTGGGGATTTGTCATCTGATTTCACCACCTTCTTTCCTTCATCTTCTATTATAGAAGAAGTTACTTTGCCCTCTTCAACAGGTTCTGGTGTATAGCCTATCATTTTTGTAACAGGCATATTATATAAATCTGGATTCAGATATTTCCCTTTGTCTTTTTCCGCCTTCTCTTCTACAGTAGGAATGCGATACTTATTCGCGTATGGATCTTGTCTGATACCAGTTAATTGCCAACTTACTTTCACATTAGGTGTATTGGTAGATATCTCAAAGCTATTATTGCTTACTTCTCTACTTATTATAGCTTGAGCGAACGAACCGATTACTGTTAACTGATATCGAAAATCTCTATTCACTACACTACAATAATCAGGCAAAGTCACTATCGCTTTTCCTGCAGCATCTGTAGTAATATTACCATTATAAATATTCATCATATCAGGACTCTCTACAAAGCTATGTACTAAATATTTATTTTCAGGATCCATAGGGTGGTCTATTCTAAATGATCCTGCGGCTTTTGATAGAGTTCCTCCTACGTGTAAATTTCCATTAACTACTACTCTACCAGTAGTGTTTTCTATTCTAAGTCTTTCTCCACCGCCTCCTAATTCGAAAATTTGATAATCATCAGTGCCAGGATTGTTTCGTGTATTCCATTGATTAGATCCATCTTTTATAAAACGCAATGCAGCATCGCCTGATTTAGCATCAATATCTAGCACTGAATAAGAGCTAGTAGATTTGACAATAATTCCTGTACTGCCTCCATGTGTCACATGAAGTTTATAAATTGGAATTACTTCGCCAATCCCCACATTACCTGTCGCATTTTCAATAGATAGACGAGAACCAGCACCAGTCTCAAATATCTCAAAGTTATCATTTGCTGGAACATTGCGAAGTGTCCATTGGTTTGTACCAGCTCTAGCTAATCGCAGCTGAGCATCCCCATCAAATGCATCTACGTTAAGAATTGAATTGCCTGCGGTAGAACCGATTCTCATACCGGATGATCCTGCATGAACTAAATCTAATTTAAAATTAGGATTTGGTAAAAGAGTACCCAGACCAAGACTTCCTGTTGATGGTATTAACACATGTCCAGCGTCTGAAAATGCCATTCTTAATGTATTATTCGTTCTTATCGAAAAAGTTTTATTGTCAGTAGTTCCAATAAAATTAGCGTCACTAGTCCCTCCATTACCATTCAATCCCCACGAAGGACTATTAAGAGCATATAAAGCATATGGTACACTTAATAATTGACTTGTTGCTGTAATTGAATAATTTGTTCCTCCAGTTGGGTCGATCTCGGTGTGGATGAAATACGAAGTTAAGGACCAATCAATACCACTAAATGATCCAGAGACAACTGTCCCACTGCCTACCTCAATACTAACCAATCCATTTGCATTAGTCATGGGAGTATGTGTCTCAGAATACACTGCTGAACCTACAGCAGAACCCTGAAGAATATATATCTTCATGCCAATCGTTTGATTTGCTACTAAAGCATTCGATGAATTTCTAATTATTGCTTGATAACTAAATTTCTGTGGAACTTGACCATAGAGTGTTACCATTGATTGAATAATTACCCAAAGGGTTATTAAAAATTTTTGTGTATTAATCTTTCTCATAACTAATGAATTTAAGTTTAGGCAAAGGTAGATAGAAAATGTGAATATTTTCCATTTTTAATTAAAAAAATTTATTTTTTTAATTTATAGGCAATAAACAGCTGTATTACAGCGATATACATAAATTAAATGTTGATGTATTAATAACTCTGTAATATTATAATTGCATAAACAGCAAGAAAAAATCATAAACTAATTTAACAAAGAAGCACTAAAAAATAAGGCACTATCAATATAATCAAGGTTATAGGAAACTGAAATTACATGATTGGTTTTATAATTTATTCTAATTTTGATTACTAAAAATAGATAACAATGAGATTCTATACATATTTTATACTTTGCTCCATTTTTCTAAGTCCACAGTTCTCTTACTCTCAAAGTAAATCTTTAAAGTATATGAAGGAAATTCAATCTATACTAAATGACTCTAAAAAGGAAGTATTCCAGTATTTGAAAGTCATTGTAAAAGGACGAAACATAAAAAAGGTAGAATCAAAACGCGAAAAACTCATTGACAAGATAGACTCTGAACATGAAAAATTTCAAAAAATAGAAGACTCCAAACTTAAACAAGAAGGGCTAAAGTATCTATCTACTTTGAAAATCGTGCTGACTGACGATTATGAGAAAATAATGGATATCGAAGAGATAGCAGAAAAATCTTATGACAATATGGAAGCCTATTTCACTATGCAGGAAAAAGCTAATGAAAAGCTTCATGAAGCATGGGATAATTTTGATACTGCATTTCATAGATATGCCCGTGCTAATGATATTAAAATAGTTGAGGGAGAATTGGATAAGAAAAGTCAGAAAATCCGCAAGATGTCTGAAACTTTAAAATATTCCAATCAAATCTATTTGATCTACCTCAAGTGTCATTATCAAGAGAAGAAATTACTAGAGTCTATAGAAAAAGAAGACATCAATGCGATGACTCAAAATATGGATGCACAGAAGACCCTTTTGAAGAGTAGTATTGAAAAAGTTCTGGCTCTCAAACCCTATGATCATGATTCTAGAATGATACATGCTACGAAATACTTGTTCAAATTTTATAAAGAGGAGGTAGAAAAGGATTTCGTAGCCATACAAGACTTTTTTATTTTAAAATCGAAATACAATACGGCTAAGAAAAATCATGAATCTCTAAAAGAAACGGAGAAAGCTTCTAACAGAGATTTTGAAAAACTCAATCAAGAATTCAGTTTGGGTATCATCAAGTACAATGAAACGGTTAAAAGGGTAAATCTAGAGCGCTCAAAGCAAATAAAAGATTGGTTTGATATCTTGAAGGAGTTTAATACTGATCATTCGAATAGATTAGACTCATAGAATTTCTGTCCTATTAGACATTAAAAATCCCGACGAGTCACTAACTGTCAGGATTAATATAAAATGGCTACTGACGTCCCGATAACTATCGGGAGTTAGTATGCTGACATGCTTCGCTTCGTCAGCAGACGACTTACTCTCCCATCCCTACACTGTGTAGGGACAGTACCATCAGCCTTCAACTTTATAGCACAAAAAAAGCCTCGAATTTCTTCGAGGCTTTGCAATTACCATACTTATATGATAAATATAAAATGGCTACTGACGCTTGCGGTCAGTATGCTGGCATGCTTCGCTTCGTCAGCAGACGACTTACTCTCCCATCCCTACACTGTGTAGGGACAGTACCATCAGCCTTCAGCTTTATAGCACAAAAAAAGCCCCGAATTTCTTCGAGGCTTTGCAATTACCATACTTATATGATAAATATAAAATGGCTACTGACGCTTGCGGTCAGTATGCTGACATGCTTCGCTTCGTCAGCAGGCGACTTACTCTCCCATCCCTACACTGTGTAGGGACAGTACCATCAGCCTTCAGCTTTATAGCACAAAAAAAGCCCCGAATTTCTTCGAGGCTTTGCAATTACCATACTTATATGATAAATATAAAATGGCGGCGACTTACTCTCCCACCTTTTACGGCAGTACCATCAGCTTTATAGGGCTTAACTTCTCTGTTCGGAATGGGAAGAGGTGGAACCCCTACAATATAGCCACCTAGTCTTTAATTTTGAATTGATTAATTTCTAATT
>JAEUUY010000016.1 GCA_016787225.1 Chitinophagales bacterium | reverse complement strand
TCCATTCTACGTCTTCTAATTTTTCATCACAAAACTTCAAATCTAACATAACTCAAAATTTGAACTCAATAAACGCTATGTATTTAAGTTCTAAAACCTTATATTTGTCTAAATGTTAGTTTTTAGACGAACTGGCGTTATCACTAATTTTTATCGAACTTAACACATATGTCAAACTACACACCCGCAAAATTTGAAGAAGATAAATTTCACTGTCCAAACTGTGGAACTTATGCCGAACAAATTTGGTCAATTGAATCGGTATCAACGTACCAATATAAAAAAGCGAATGGTAGTTGGGAAAATTCTGCATATAGGTTGTATGGGTTAAATAGCGCGCAATGTAGTTATTGTGAAAACTTCTCTCTTTGGTTAAATAAAGAAATGATTTATCCAATATCAGGAAACGTAGAACAGCCAAATTCTGACTTATCAGAAGATATTGTACTTTTATATAACGAGGCAAAAAAAATTGTAAATCTATCTCCTCGTGGAGCAAGCGCCTTATTAAGACTAGCACTTCAAAAACTATGCATAGAGCTTGGAGAAAAAGGTAAAAACATAAATGACGATATTGCAAGTTTAGTAAAGAAAGGGCTTCCAGCAACCATACAAAAGGCACTGGATACCATTCGTGTTGTTGGAAACAATGCTGTCCACCCAGGACAAATAGATTTCGATGATAAACTAGATGTTGCATTTGTTTTATTTAAGTATATTAACATTATTGCAAACCATTTCATAACCATTCCTAAAAGCATAGATGAAGGATATGAGCTTCTTTTGCCTCAAAAGGACAAAGAAAACATTGAAAAAAGAGATTCTTAATTTTTCATAAATTTTATCTATTGTAAGGTCTTTATTTTCTAAACAAAATTTTCCAAACTCAAACAAATCCTCTGAACTAAAATTTCCAAAGTTGTCGTGCCTAGCCAAACAAACTCCGTCGTTAGTGTAAACTTCCAAAACCTTACGAAAAGGGCTATGTGGAGCAACCCCTTTCCCTGCCAAAACAAGGTCAGTAATAATCAATTCTTTAACTTCTATCATATAAAAAACATTTAATTTGTGAATAAAAAACTAGTGATAACAGGCAGTTTGGCAAAAGCACAAGCCAACGCTCAATGCTATGCAATTTGTGCCTTCGCAAAGCCGCGCGAGTCGATATGCGTCATTATTAGCGAACTGAAGACATGAGATGGCTAACTGAAATACTTGATAAAAGTTTTGCAAAAATGGTAGAAGAAGAATACCTAATGCAAACATGCGTAAAAATACCACAAGAAATGTACTTGGAAGATTACGACCCAAGAAAGGAATACAAAACATGGAAACCCATTAAAAGCGTTGTCACTGATGATAGCCTAAACGAACTAGAAGGAAAACTCAAACTAAATCTTCCAAAATCTTATCGTGAATTTCTAAAGTACAAACATTTCGTTGAACTTCAAATTGATGATTTCGCAGTAAGTTTCCCGAAACATTTACCTAATACATATCAAGAAACTCTTGAAGATTTTATGCTTAACATTTATGAGCCAAGATATCTAGTGAACAAAAAACTAATATGCTTTGCAAGTTTTCAAGATATAGGTTTTTTATGTTTTGATGCAACAGAACCAAAACACGAAAATGAATATAAAATCATGTTTCTTGACCATGAAAATCTAGACGACAAAATTGAATACTGTGCAAATTTCAAAGAACTCATGGAAGGCGATAAAGAACGGAGCTACATTTTTATAACAACAAAATTGAACACAAGATATCAAAATTAATAACGACGCATATCTGGCAGTATTCTAAAAGAGCGGGGGTCGGCGTTAAAATAAATGGCAGGATGGTATTGAACATTGTATATTTGTATAAAAATAGTCTGGTTAAGCCGCTCCTTCCTTTGGTCTCCAATTAACATCCTGTCTGCTTCCCCAAAGTTCGGCCACCTTGGAGTGGTAAATTTAAACTAATATAACGCTTTGGAGTAAAGGATTGTTCTAACTTTGTAAGTTTTAAAATAATTGTATGTACAAGAAATTTTGCCTTATTTTATTGAGTCTAGGTCTGGTGAATGCTGTCCAGGCACAAATCATTAGTGGTAGTATCAAAGATAGTAAAAGCGGTCAGGCTTTGGAACGCGTCCTCGTAGTCATCATGGAACAAAAAAAGGCTGCCCCTTTAGCTTCGACATATACGAATGAAAAAGGTCAATTCAGGTTTGATGATTTAAAATTCAAAGGAGAAGAATTTACTCTAACAACTCGAATGGTGGGATATACAGAATTTCAGGAAATTTATGCTGTGAGCAAGTTACCACTCAAAGTCAATATCAGTCTGGAACCAACTGCAAGCCAGCTCAAAGAAGTAGAGGTAGAAGGTACACGCGCGCGTGCTACTATTAAAGACGATACCGTCATATATGATGCTAAAGCTTTTAAAACCCACAAAGATGCCAATGTAGAAGACCTCGTGACCAAAATGCCTGGAATAACCAAAGATGGAGGCGAGGTAAAAGCCTATGGCGAAAAAGTTCAAAAGGTATTGGTAGATGGTCAAGAGTTTTTCGGCGAAGATGCGAATATCGCTCTTAAAAACCTACCTGCCGAGACCGTAGATAAGGTAGAAATCTTCGATGCTATGAACGATAGAAATGCGTTTACAGGGTTCAACGATGGCAATACCACGAAGACAATGAACCTCAAGACCAAGCCAGGTATGAATAAAGGTTATTTCGGGAAAGCCTATGCCGGCTATGGAACCTCAGATCGCTATCAAGCTGGCGGAAACTATAACTACTATAATGGCTCTAAGAGAGTATCTATTTTGGGTTTAGCCAATAATATCAATAATCTCAATTTCTCTACTTCAGAAATAGTAGGTGCCATGACAGGCTCTAGCAATATGGGCGGCATGGGCGGTGCGAACATGATGCGCGGAATGAGCTTTGGGATGAGTGTATCGGGTGCTGGAGGTCGTAGAGGTGGTTTTGGAGGCCCTATGTCCAATTTTACCGTATCGAATAGAGATGGAGTCAACGACGCCTATTCCTTTGGGCTTAATTATAATGATAAGTGGGGGAAAAATAAAAACACTACAGTGAGTATGAGCTATTTTGGCAACAGAACGGATAATCTAACCCTGGGTCAAACCAGTCAAAAAAATTTACTAGATACACTCAATACCTTATCTACCAATCAAAATGAAGTTAACACCGATCAAGCCTATAAACATAGATTTACATCTAGAATCGATGGCAAACTAGACCGTAGAAATAGTTATATATGGACTAATAAACTCAATTTTGGTGATAATAATGGAGTCTTTCAAACGGAGTTGCAAAACTTTTTCGAAATCGCTAGAGGTAGCCTGAGAAATATCAATCAATCAAACTCGAATAGTAGATCTATAGATTTTAATACTAACTTCTTATACAAATTTGCCTTCGATAAAAAAGGACGCACATTTTCACTCAATTCCATCGTAGATGTCAATTCACAAAATGGTAACTCTGTTCAAAATATCATCACTGAGCGTGGAGGGATTTCGAATGCATTCGGGCTAGATTATGTCACGAGACAGTGGAATTCTACTTTTACCAATATTCTAACCTATACAGAACCTAGTGGAAAGTATGGACAATGGTTGATCAACTATAGTCCCTCTTTTAGCAATAGAAGAAATGATAGAGAAGTGAGTGCTTTCAGCTCGGCAAATCCTACTCCAGTGATAGCGGATAGCTTATCCAATAATTTTACCAATAACCTCTTTTACAATATCGGAGGATTGAGTTATAGACTTCAATTTAGCAAATTGAGAATTATGTTTGGAACCAATGTGCAAAATATAAACTTTATTGGCAGAGAGCGATTCCCAGGAGCTAGTACACTTGAAAGAAATTTCTTCGGAGTATTGCCATATTTTAATATTCAGTTCAATTCTAAACCTATGAATCGATTGCGTTTGACCTATAATACCAGTATGAATGTGCCTTCAGTCACACAGATTCAGCCAGTTTTAGACTTATCCAATCCAGTATCTATCTATAGAGGAAATGATAACCTAACCAATGAATATAGCCATAATCTCTTTTTTCATTATATGAAACCCAATATAGTGAAAGGGACATTTTTAATATTTGTTTCCAATTTGAACTATACATTTAATAGAATATCTAACTATACCTTCACTGCCGTGCAAGACACTATGATAGATAACATTGCCTTGAGAAGGGGAATTACCTACAACAAATTTGTAAATATGGATCATGCCTTTACTGGTTTTCTATTTGCTAATTACACCTTCCCTATCAAGCCTTTAAAATCTAATTTCAGTATCAATGGGAATTACACCTACTCTCAAAACCCTTCCATAGTTAATCTCAGAGAGAACATGACTCGTACCAATATGTTTTCTCTAGGATCTATGCTATCCAGCAATGTGAGCCCGGACGTAGATTTTTCATTGAGTTATAATCCCAAGTATTTTATCAACACATTCAGCTTAGACGGACTACCCAATAATAACTACTGGATACATACTGTAGGTAATAATGTTCGCTTGACCTTGTTTAAAAACTTTGTGTGGAGTTATGATTTTAGCTATAACTATAATAGTCAGATAGATGCTGCTATCAATCAGCATATCTTTTTATTGGGTTCTAGTCTTGCCTATAAATTTCTAAAGAATCGGCAGTTAGAAGCTAAAATCACAGTTTTCGATATCTTTAACCAGAACCAAAACATTAGCAGAACAATTACGAACAATACCATAGTAGATTCCCGTATCAATGCGATGAATCGCTATGGTCTTTTCACACTGACTTATTCCTTTAAGAAATTTCAAGGGACAGACCCGGATAAAAAAGCCGGAGGATTTATGCAAATGATGATGCCGAAATCTGATTAATGAAGCGAAACAAGGAGATTATAAAGGTTTCTGATAGCTTTGATCAATGGTTAGATAAAAATCATTTCAAAGATAAATCTCTCAATATCAAAGTTACAGAAAACTGGCAGGAGATTGTGGGTAATACGATTTACCATCATACCACACGAATAGATGCCAAGTTACCTAAGATTTTTCTCAAGATAAATAATTCTTCCTTGAAAGAAATGCTCTACCACGATAGTAACTTGCTAATAGATAAAATCAATAATTATTTAGGCGAAGATTGTGTAAAAGAGATTATCTTTACTTGAGTTTACTCCTTTATGATTATCCGTCGACACTATAGCTTTTTATTGATATTCAGTTTTCTTACACTTAAAATTAGCGCTCAGACCTACGTTCATATCGTCACAGATAGAGATAATATCTATAAAATAGCTAGAATCTATGGTGTAACCCCTCTACAGATTTTAAAGATTAATAAAATGGATACCTCCAACTTCAGACTTATGGAGCATTCTATTTTAATAGTGCCAGATAAAAACTATAATGCGAGTGGCAGTGTAGGTAAAATTATAAAAACGATTCAGCATCGCATAGTCAAAGGAGAATCTTTGTATTCGATATCCCGGAAATACGGAGTCACTGTTTATGATTTACTATTAATCAATCCCCATTTGAGTAGAGGTGAAGCCTTACCTGTCGATGAAGATATTAATATTCAAGTAACCTTGAACGCAGAATCCCAATATAGTCGTCAGATTATTTATTTAAATGGTGACTTGTATAAATACAATCTCATAGAAGTGAGAGATACTGCAGAGTTCGAACTAGTCAAGGCGTTTAATGCCACCTTAGATGACAGAATATCCTCTATTTATGAAGAGCAAGACCTCGCAGTAAGCTACGACTCCTTTCCTTATCCCGATGATGATAGTGATATCATGACTAGGCTCATTTATCATTTGGTAAAAAATGGAGCAGACTCTTCGGTAGATAAGCAAATATGGCTAGATTCGCTCTATGAAGAGGTCTTTTATGTAGGCTCCGAACTCAATGAAAAAAAGATCAATACCGATGCCGTCTTTTTATCTAACGCATTTAACCTTTTAGCAAAATTAAATAAGGCTAATCCTAATAATGACTTTCTTTTCGGCTTGAGAAGCGTCCTTTACTATTGGTTAGAAAATTATGAGAAATCAATCATATTTACCGATGAGGCACTAGGTTTAAATCCAAACTGTGAATCGGCAATTATCGTGCGTGCTGCTATGGGTCAGATCGATAATCATATCCCCTATGCCAAAGAACTTTATAAAAAAGTAGATATGATGCGACCAGGTAGAGACTTTATCACCTACAATCTAGGCTCACTGCATTATGCTGATAATGATTTCGTACCCGCGATAGAATATTATAGCAAATTAGCTGCCAAAAAGCATCGATTAGCTCCTGAAATCAATTTTAGAATAGGACATTCTTATGTATTAAATGGAAACGATGACCTAGGCTGTGAATACCTAAGAGCCTCCGAGAAAGAAAGATTTCATCGAGCACTATCTATCAGGGCAAGGTTGTGTAGATAGGAATATATTCCTTAGAACTCTTTCCTGCTTGTCCCGTCACATAATATACCATATTACATATAAAATGGTCCAATCTGTATTATTTGTATAGAATGATAAATGCCGTAGTGAATTGTACTTAGTCCAATGAAGAGTAGCGTCCCGATAGCTATCGAGGACTCATTTTATCTCAAAAATAAACTTATAGGAATGAAATGACTTGGATCCTTTGTGGTATAATTTTAAGATTAGGAAATAATTAATTTATCCTCCTTCTATTCGAGCGACTGCTTAACATAGAAAACGTGTAATGTGCCGTATCTTATTTATCACTAAAGTATTTTTCAATTTCAGTTATGGCATTGTCAAGTCCGTTTTCGTCTCTGATTTGTTGTCCAACTGTCTTAACATTATTTTTAATCTCGTCTGCTTGTACTTCTTGAATAGCTGAAATTAGGTTGTCAGCCGATAAAGTTTTTACGGGTATATGAACTCCTAATTTCTTGCGCTCTGCTATTTTTCCCCAAGTGGGTTGATCTGTATAAAACGAAACAATGATTACAGGTAAATTGTGTCTTAACATTGTTGCCAAAGTTCCTGCTCCACCATGAAATACTCCTAGTTTGCACAGTGGTAAAATCGTTTCGTGATTGACATATTTGGTTACAAATAAATTTTTATGTTCTGGTAAATGGTCAAACAGCGACCAACCTGTACAAAACAAAATCCGTTCATTGGTTTTCTCTAAAATTTGTGTCAAGATTTTAGAAAACTTTTCTGTATTTCCAACTCCATTACTTCCGAAACCAATATAGACTGGTTTTTCGCCATTAGATAGCCAATCCACAAGTTTTGTCGGCGTTTGGTCTGCAAAATGTGTGTCTCTCTTTTGTTTTGGAATATTTATAAACCCTGTGATTTTATGGTGGCTTTCCCAATCTTTTGGTTGTGGAATTAATGACTGACTTAAACAGTATAAGTCCAAAATTTTTTGTTTGTCAAGATATGTTACCAAACTCTCTTTTAATTCAGGCAAACAAAGTTCTTTTCTATACTCGTTTGTATCTTGTTTTATGAATTTCCAAAAGAAAGCTTGTGCAATTTTGTACGTAAGTTTGTTGTACCAAGAAAAGTTGAAAAAGTCAAAATCGCCTAATGGAAATTCAGCCGTTGGAACTACTGGTGGCATAAAATAAGTTAATGCCACTTTCTTATTCTGTTTTTCAGCAATAGCACTTACAATTGGAAGTGTCATTGAGTTTGCAATGATAAAATCAACTTTCGAAATAGCCTCAAAATAGCTTTTTCTCAAAGGTTTTCTATTGTCGTGAAGTACTTTGAAATAATACTTCATTAGTTTTATTGAGTTTTCTGTCTGCAATATGCTTTTTCCTTCTTTTGAGTTCATCATCGTTTCTGCATTTCCCCAAAGTGGCTGAAATGCAACTCCAAATCCTTCAACAAAGTCTTTAAAATCCTCCGTTGCAGAGAGTGTTACCTTATGTCCTTTGACCATAAGTCCAAGAGCCAACGCAACATATGGTTGTAAGTCACCTCTTGTTCCGTATGTAAATATTCCTATGTTCATTTATTGTTGTCTATCAGTTTGTGGGCTATTGTAATATGGCAACCAACGCCACTTCGTCTCCCGATAGCTATCGAGGACTCATTTTACCTCAAAATTAAGATTATAGAAATGAAATGCATTGGATTTTTTATACCATTCTGAGAATGGAACATAATTTAATTTATCCTCTTTCTATTAGAGCGATTGATTAACGTAGGAGTGCGAGTGTTTTTTCATATGATAATTATTTTACTTGTTTTGTTAGGAAAATCGTATCCCTTGCAGATACTAATATAGTTAAAGTATCTGGAGGAGAAGGTTGTATTTTAGAATCAAAACTAAAATGAAAATTATCCGAATTCGTACCCTTATAATCTACAGTCGAATTACAGTATTCAACGTTATCTATTAAAAACATATAATCCTTGGGACTTAAACTTAAATTATTTTTTTTATACATTTTCACAATAAGTTGATACGTTTTATAGTCTATAGAATCATACATAGAATTTGTAAAGTTATAGCTCGCCCAGCATTCTCCAAAATAGAATATATTATTATTTATCTTAATAGAATCTTTACTTGGTTTAAATATGGCAAGTAATAATTTATTCTTCCTTGAATAATCTATTGAACTAGGAGGTCTCGGATAATCCGTAAGCGGGAAGTAACAGCCAAAATAAAGAAAAGTAACTACCCCCAAAATGAATTTAATACAAAAATCATTTATTTCAACAACGAATTTCACTGTTCGACGAAGTCTCACAAATACGTCGCCGTGTATCAAAATCTCTGATTTCATTATCTTCACTCAATGCATTACAAATATAGCTTTTATTTTGTAAATATTACTTATACTAGCAGATTTTACCTTTGTTCGGCGATAGTAAATTTCTAATTAACCTCACTCTGAATCTCCTGCTAAGAGACTCAGCTATAAGAGAAAGTTTTTAATATTTGACATAGTAATCTATTTTATAATTTATCACCAATAATCAAATTATCCAATAAATCACCTAACTCCCTGAATCTATTGACCTCCACATTCTTTTCAATAAAATCAATGAGCTTTTTATTAAAATCGTAAACTGCATATAAAAATATAATAAAGTTCACATTTAAAAAAGATTCATCGTAATCTAGAAATATGGACAAGTCATTTCCATTCTTAGTAAAAATTAATAAGCCTTCACCTTCTGTAAAATCAAACTCATATCTAGCCTCCTTCCTACTATTCAATTCGTTCATAATTATTGATATTCCATTTGCAAAATCAAGTAAGGGTATGTTGAAATTGATATTAAGTATTTCTAAACCATGTCTAATTTGAATATCGCCAAGAAGAAAATCATAATGTAAAGAAAAGTTTTCTTCTATTAATCTATCAAAGTTTAAGGCATTAACTTTAAATTCAATATTCAATTCATAATATTTTTAAGTATGACCAAACCTAAGATTTACTATCATTAGTTTTAAATAACATAATAGGTATCAAAATTTCCTATTTTGTTATCAGAGAAAATAATTAAAAACTAC
This sequence comes from Chitinophagales bacterium, assembly GCA_016787225.1. NCBI lineage: Bacteria > Pseudomonadati > Bacteroidota > Chitinophagia > Chitinophagales > Chitinophagales bacterium. The sequence continues at coordinate 31,805 of JAEUUY010000016.1, read as the reverse complement.
TCCAGCCCTCTCCCCGTCTTCAATATCTTCCCTTGAAACTGCAAGTCTCGCATGATTCTATCCATGATACCATTGACGAAGTCTTTGCTTTTTTCCGAACAGAAGAGTTTTGTGAGGTCTATATACTCATTCACACTGACTTTGAGCGGAATGGTAGGAAAATGAAGCATTTCACTGATAGCCATTTTGATAATCGTCATATCGAGAATCGGAATACGCTCCGCATCCCAGCCTTTCAGCTTAGGCTTGATAAGTTTCATATACTCCTGATGCTGTTCTAAGGTTACTTTTATCAGATTATAGGCAAATTCTTTGAGTTCTTTCATTTCATTGATACCATAGGATATTTCTAGTGGCTTGCCTTCTATGACTGATTTAATAGTGCGCTTAAGCGTAAAATGAACCAGGTCTGCATCTTCATCGATATTGGCATAATAGGACTCTAAATAATCAATCAAGTCTTCGTTCTTGAAAAGTATTTTCTTGAAAAAAGCATTGTAGAGATTATACTCTGTCTGAGGTTTACGCTTAAGTGTAAATTCCTTATATTCCTGTGTAGCTAGGAGCTCATTAAATAATTTACGCACATACTCTGACTGAATATACTGTCCCAGCTTATATTTCTTCACCAATTTGTGAAACTGCTCATTATCCTTTAAATATATGAACAATTCGGAGTCCAAAAGACTGGTATTGACCTTTTTTTCTTCCTCAGATAATAAATGCATCTGGCTTTTCTGCTTAGAATATTCCTCGATATATTTAAACGTCTCATAGAAATACAAGAGATATACTAGATTCACTTCTATGACATCTTCGATGCTCTTATCATAAACCTCTTGGGCTGCGGCGGCATCTTCATTTTGTAATAATAGCTGACTATAGATAGCCTGCAGTACCTTGATGCGAATACTTCTTCTACTGATCATAAATTAACTCGCCATAGATTTAGGTTTCGCATTCGCTATTCTTTCTTTCGCTATAGCCATTGCAGCCAATTGTGGATTGATATTATCATTAGCAGATTTTTCAAATATTTCTATGACCTTATTATAAATAGGCTCGATAAACTGCATCGTTTTTTCTTTGCTATAGTCTCCTATCGCTTCCGTGTAGCAGTTAATAACTCCACCAGCATTGATGAGAAAATCTGGTGCGTATAAAATACCTCGCTGCATAATAGCGTTGCCATCTACAATTTCATCTTTCAACTGATTATTGGCTGCACCACATACGACTTTACATTTTAGCAATGGAATAGATGTAGGATTGAGCGTAGCACCGAGTGCACATGGAGAATAAATATCGACCTCAGAAGTCGCTATATCATTAGGCGCTACCACTTGTACAGTATTGTACTTGTTAGTAACCAATTCTAAATTAGCTTGATTAATATCAGCAATAGATACGACCGCGTTTTCACTCATCAAATGATCTATCAAATATTGTCCTACGTGCCCAGTGCCTTGCACTGCAACTTTGACACCCGTAAGCGAATCATTCCCAGTCAATTTTTTCCAAGATGCTTTCATAGACACATACACACCATAAGCTGTAAATGGACTCGGATCTCCACTACCACCGAGGTGAAAAGGTTTACCTGCCACATGCTTGGTCTCTTTAGCGATATATTCTATTTCCTTGGTCGAGGTGCCGACATCTTCTGCGGTGATATATTTTCCACCAAGGCTGTTCACAAACTCACCGTATTTTCTCCAGTAGCGTTCATCGCGCTTAAAGTTATCATCTGCTAGAATGACGGCCTTGCCACCTCCTAGATTGATACCACTGATAGAAGACTTGAATGTCATGCCTCTGGAGAGCCGAAGAACGTCCTGAAGCGCGTCAGCTTCATTACTATACTTCCAAACTCGGGTTCCTCCCAATGATGGACCCAATGCTGTATTATGGATAGCGATAATGGCACGCAAGCCAGTTTCTTTGTCATAGCAATGAACAATCTGCTCATGTTCCATTTCGCTGAGGACTGAAAAAAGATTTGAAGTTAACTCCATTTGTAATGTTTAATGCTTAATTTTAAATTTTAAATGTTTGATTTTGTTTATAAACAGATTGAGTGTTTAAATTGGCATGTTAAGGGGTTTAGATTTAAAAAGTTTAATTGATTGCAGCTATAGGAATAAATTTCATAATCATTCTTCACTTTTTATACTTACCGATTTTTACTTTTTAAATTCTACTTTTTACATTCCACTTTCAACTTTTTCCTTTTACCTTTTACCTTTCCACTTTCCACTTTCCACTTTCCACTTTCCACATTCAACTAAACTGCTTCTCCCATGCTTCTTCTACAGCCTTAGCTATAATTTCTGGTACATTCTTATCAAGCGCATTTGGCAATAAATTTTCTTTACTCGGATTCGCAACCATTTCACTCAAAGCCAGCGCTGCAGCTATTTTCATTTCATTGGTTATTCTATTGGCCTTTGTCCTTAATGCACCTTTGAATATTCCAGGAAAGGCTAGGACATTATTCACTTGATTCGGTAAATCGCTCCGACCTGTTCCTACAATGGCTGCCCCACCTTTATAAGCTTCTTCAGGCATTATTTCAGGAATCGGATTCGCCATAGCAAATACGATAGGATCCTTATACATTGTCTGAATATCCTCAGCTGTCAATAAATTGCCAGAACTGACTCCAATAAACACATCAGCACCTACGATGGCATCTTTGACTGTGCCATTCATATTATTTATATTGGAGAATTTCAATAATTCTTTTTTAGAAGTATTGAGGTCTTTTCGGTCTCTACTGATAATACCAAGGGTATCGCACATGATGACATCGCGAACTGGAGTACAATAAGTTTTATCATAATCGATACACTTCAATAACTTCAAAATAGCCACACCAGCAGCACCGGAACCATTGATTACGATTTTCAGTTCACTTAGTTTTTTATTGGTGACTTTACATGCATTGATGAGAGCTGCCAAAAGCACAATAGCTGTACCATGCTGATCATCATGAAAAACGGGAATACCTAAAGTCTGCAATGCATCTTCTATCTCGAAACATTTAGGAGCTTGGATATCTTCTAAATTTATTCCTCCAAAAACGGGTGATATGTTTTTTATAGTTTGGATAATTTCGGCTGTATCCTGTGTGCGAATGCAAATAGGAAAGGCATCGATACCTGCAAATTCTTTAAATAAAATAGCTTTACCTTCCATAACTGGTATAGCTGCCTCAGCACCGATATTTCCTAATCCTAAGACGGCACTACCATCGGAGACGATAGCCACGGTATTCGCTTTTATAGTCAATTCTTTCGCTAGTGCTACATCACGAGATATTTCAATGCAAGGTTGCGCCACACCTGGTGAATAAACCACTGCCAAATCCTCCATAGAATGAATCTCCGACTTAGCTGTCACAGATAATTTTCCTTTTAATTTTCTGTGCAGAGCTACCGATTCTTCAAAATAATTTCTTTTCTTTTCCATGTTAGTTGCCACGAATTCACGAATTAATTTATTTACTAAACCTATTTATTTTTCAAATTCATATAATTTGTTTATTCCTTCTTTTTCTCAACAACAGAGTCGCAGAGAATACAAAGAAAAAATCATTTCAAAATTTTCAAATTGACTCATTTTCAAATTATAACATCAAATATGGTATCATCAACTTAGCATTTTGCTCATTAGAATAGTTTTCAAGCAAGACTTTCTCTCTTTGCGCGATGCGCTCTTTCGTTTTCTCTTTACCCCAGCACTCATTTATTTTTTGTAAAATTTCTTCTGCGGTATTCGCTATATGACATAGTTTATCAAGCCCCGAATTCAAAACCATCTTATCGTTAGCTATGATAAATCTTCCTTTATAAAGTGCATTGATGAGTTTATGTTTCAAGCCTGTTGCTTGAAAAGTAAATAGCACATTACATTGTGCATTTTCTATCAATTCGTCCAATTCACTTTGAGGTAGATTAGCTTTCAATTTTACATTTGGGTGCGTTTTAATTAAATCAACCAAGCTTGACTTAGGTTCTTTCCCAGCAATGATGACATTTTTGTCCATCTTGGAAAACACAGATTTAATAAGATATACAGCCGCTTGATGATTTTCTACCACATCTAGACTTCCGTGATAGAGAATATAGTCTCCAGTTCCTGGCTTTGTGCTTACTTTTTCATTTAAGTGAAATGGTGGAATGAAGATAGAATTTTCACAATATTGTTTCATATACTCTGCATCCGACTGATTGACACTGAATATAGTCTGTGCAGAGCTCAAATACTTCTCAAATTGCTTCAGTTTCTTGCTCTCTACGTTAAAGTGAATTTTATGTATAAAGCTTTTATCCGCTTTGCTAAGATTTTTATAATAATCCCATTCGATATTGTGCATCCATACTATTTTGTTTCTATCTCGTAGCTGAGGATGCGCTAGATAGAAGCAGGTATGTAACCCTTCAAAAATAATAGGGTCTTTGTCTTCCATTAGATTTGATAATAACTCGTCTGATGACCTTGAACTAATAATATAGGGCACCATACTAAAGAAGACTTTGTATATCTTCTTTCGTTGATAATAATAAACCTTATCACAATATTGATTCAGAACAGTCTGTTCATCCTTTGAATTGTACTGATAGCAATGCAAGGTAATTTTATAACCCAGACTGTGTAAAGATTTTATTTTATAAAAAACATCTATAATACCGCCATAAATAGGTGGGTAAGGTATATCAAATGATATGATATGTATATGCTTAGACATTTTTATAAATAGAACACAGTTTTTCTTCTTCGCTTTCCCATGTGAGAAAAGAGGCTGCAATATCGACATTTTTCAGCAAATTCGGATAGTTTTTTTCCGCAAGCTCTAGGGTATTTATAAACTGATGTATATCGAGACTATCTATCAGCAAAGCACAATGGTATCGCTCATTGAGGGCACTATACTCTGGGAAATTCATTGATATAGGAATGACTCCTGATTGTAGGTAATCAAAAAATTTATTGGCAAGAGAATTATAATAGTTTAAGCCCTTGTTTTCCAGTAAATTTAAACCAAATTTAGCGGATAGTGTTTTATTCTTTAAATCCATCGGCGACAACTTACCAAGAAAAATAATACGCTCAGGATGTCTATTTTTTAGAGCTAAAGACTTCAATTCAAACTCAAAATAACCTCCACCAGCTATCCATAAGGTATAATTCTCAAGGCTATCCATCGCTTTTATAGCTAATTCTAATCCCCTACCTTCATTCAAATCACCTTGATATAATATAATATTTTCCTTACGCGACTGGGTATCTCTTGTAAATTTTCTAGGTAAATTTTGGATAACCTCAACTTCCTTGAAGTACTCCTTTGAAAACAAAGAGGCAATACCATCTGAGACAGTATATATTTTATCGCATAAAGGAATGGCCAATCGCTCCACCCATTTCCATATTGCTTTTTCGAGCCCTCTCCCCTGCAATTCTGGTACTTCGGTGAAATACTCATGTGCATCATAAATCAGAGGTTTGCCTTTTAGTCTTGATACTAATAAATTTGGGAGAATCGTATCTAAATCCACAGCGCAATAGATATCCGCAAAATTGAATATTAAATAGAAAAGCAAACGCAAATTATATTCTAAATAAAAGAATTTACCTTTATTAAAAAAAAGTGAGAAACGATGAAATTCTATATCACCTGGTTGTGGTGGATAATCATTCTTTTCCTCTTTATTACGCCCTATAATTCGTACCGTGAAGCCATTATTAACCAATGTTGTAGCAGTCTTTAACATTCGCTGATCGTAGCTAATCTCATTGGTGACAGAAATAATGACTCGCGTTTTCATTTTTATTTATACGAATCTAAGTGCTTGTTTAAACTTTCTATAAATAAATTTTTCGATTCATCGATAAGATAAATCTCTATCGGCAGCACAAGTAAATCAACTTCGTTTTCTTCAAAAAATTTTCTGTATTTATTCAGCTTGACTGCATCCTTCTCAGTTGTTATAATTTTAGCTTTCGTTTCTATTGCTTTTTTTATCCAGTTCTTAACGTCTTCGCTTTTATACGAGTAATGATCTCGATAATTATATTCAGTAACAATAGAATAGGACTTAGCTACCTCTGATTTAAAACTATGATTGGAGGCTAAAGCTGAAACTATTACTGCATTTTTATTGGTATCCTCTTTGATAATATCTCCAGAGAAATAGTTTTGATACATTTGATAGTTAATTGCTGAAAATACGACCAAGGCCTTGCTATATTTATGGATATTCGATACAATTTCCTCTCTATTCGTTAGTTCAGTGGTATGCGTTACTACAATTACATCAGCGTATCTCGCTCTTGTTGTGAGATCTCGCAGATTACCAACCGGTAACAAAAAGTCTTGATAAAATAAATTATCAACCTTGGTTAGTAGTATTTGGAAACCAGAACCTAGCTGCCTATGCTGAATAGCATCATCGAGGATAAACAAAGGTCTTTCTGTATTTTTGCTTAAAATAAAGTTAATAGCTCTTGTACGAGATTCTGAAACAATTACCGTACCTGATTTCAATTTCTGTCGCATTAGTAGTGGTTCGTCTCCTACCTTCTCAGCAGTATCACCTTTGTTTACATAATGGAGTCCTTTGGTTTTACGGCTATATCCTCGACTTATGACATTAACATCGTAGTTTTCAGAAAGCAAGTTTGCTAAAAAAATAGTAAAGGGTGTTTTACCCGTACCTCCTAGTGCTAAATTTCCTATTTTAATTATAGGGATATCATAAGTTTTAGCCATGAAAAAACCTCTATCGTAAAGAAAATGCCTTATCCTTAAAATAAGACCATATACCCACGATAGAGGTTTCAATATAAGAGAAAGACCTCTCATTATTTATTTACAATCAATTCAGCACCATGTTGTACTGATTCATTTTTTGTTGAATTTTAGCATTCATGGTAGTATCTCCGCTTCGGGTTAGTATTTCTTGCATACCATTTAGTGAGCTTAGATATAGTCTTAATTCTTCCTGTGCCAATTTGGCTTTTTTTGCATTATTTGAACCTGTCATCCAATCAAGATTAGCTACACAAGTATTATAAATACCCTCCGAAATCTGCTTTGTGAACTTTTGATTTTTCGCTATTGTGGCAGCTTGTAGAGCAGGCAAATCTATATAACTATAAGGAAGTTTACTCGGTGGTATATTAGTATATAAATGATTCAACAATTTATCTACCTTCTCAGGATTATTATTGACCGCATAATACATAGCTAGATTAGCTATAGCAGGTTTCATACCTCCATTAAAACTGATCAAAGTATGTTCATCTAGTAAAATATCATTTTCCTTTATTTTCCCGAAATCATACTTAAACACTTGATTGTACATTCTTTCGGCATCCATGGCTTCTAGACCGTTAGCATCAGCCATACCTACCGGTGAAAACATAACTAGCATACCTTGGCTCATAAGATAATTTTTCAATCCCAAGCCTGCTACTGATGGATTAGATGAAGCAAAACATACAGGTCTATCGTATAAATTATTAACTAATACATCCAATTGTAGAATTGAACCTCGAGACATACTAGAAGGCAGTTGAAGATAAACTCTTGTAGGTACAGATGCTTCTTTACCCTTGGGCACTAAAAATCCTGACTGAATAGCCTTAACTGGATCAATATCAATATAAACATTAGTAGTAGGTATATAATTTTCAGCAGGATAATTTGGATTATATGAAACCTTTGCATTTGGGTCGTCGCTCATCATAAAATCTATAACATCTTTTAATGGCATAGTATCAGAGAAAGCCGCATTCTGATTAGATCTGAAATAAGTTCGCTTATCACCTTTTATCTTATCTTGTTGAATTGAGAGCTTGACAGCTTTGCTCTCATTCATAGGTAATCTCAATTGACTAATATATGCATCACCCTCAATTAAACTGGTATTGATGACACGTACATCGGGTCTTATATTCTCAATCTCCTGTGCATACCATAATGGATAGGTATCATTATCACCATAGCAGAATAGAATAGCATTCGGTGGACAAGCTTCAAGCATATTTTTAGCGAAAGCTAAAGTCGTAGATCTATTTCCTCTATTATGGTCATCCCAGCCTTGCGTCCCCATTAGCAATGGAGCGGCAAGACCTATCAAAAGGGATACTAACATAGAGAACTTCGCAGACAACTTATCTATTAATAGGTTGTAAATAAAAATAATACCAAAAGGTAACCAGAATAAGAATGCCCAATACGAAGGTGCATAAACATAGTCTCGTTCTCGCGGCTCCACAGGCGGCTCATTATGAAATATGACCTGCATGATACCAGTAGCAAATACAAGTAGTAGAATAATTGAAAATGATTTTTTATCTGTTCTAAAACTATAATACAATCCTAAAATACAAAGAAGGAATGGAATCATATAGAATCTATTGTGAGCTCTGCTAGTCTTCGCTTCTTTTGGTCTTCCAGACTGGTCTAGTTGCACGTTGCCCCATATATCTCCAATAAATGGTAGATTATCTACAAAATTAAGACCCGAAGTCCATCTACCATAGTCATTAGTTGGTCTGCCCTGATGATCATCAACTCTACCAGCCGTATTCCACATCAAATAGCGGAAATACATAAATCCAATCTGATATTTAACCATGTAAGCTATATTATCAAAAAAACTCACTTTATCTTTCACGATATATTGTTGCCCCCCTGCACCATTCATCTGAGCTGCTGTTTGCTCTGCTTGTTCAGATTCTCCTCTATTAAATGTTTGAACTGAGTTTCCAGTAGCTCTATCAATAATATCATACTTAGGATCAATCCAAGCTCTATAATAATTTTTCTTGTCATCTCCTTCGTGTCCTACACGAGGAAAAAACTTTTTAACTGTGGAAGGATATTTATATGCTTTGTTCGTCCCTACTAATTCATACTTTTTAGTTTGTGGATTTTTTATATAAATATCACTCTTATCTTCGACGGCTTCTACTTCATTCACATCGTAATAATGAGGTCCAAATAATAATGGTCTATCTCCATACTGCTCGCGATCAATATATGATTTTAGAGTTAAAAAATTATCTGGTACATTCATATTAATAGGTAGATTCGCATTCGCACGAATGACTACCATAAAATAACTGGTATAGCCCATTAATAAAAAGGCGAAGAAAAGTATTACTGTATTTAATGGAATCTTGGTTATATTTTCATTCCAAAATTTAAAACTTCTTCTTTGAGAAGTTAAACGAATTAAATACACATAAAGTAAAATAATAAAAATGATTCCTGCCAAAGTTCCAGAATAAAAAGGCAACCCAAACGAATTGACAAAAAGTAGGTCCATTTTTCCTAGGAATAGAGAGGTGGTACTCAATATACCTTTCATCACTATTTGTATCAGTACTACTGAAACTACAAATGAAATGAGAGCACCAAACACAGTAGGCTTAAATCTTTTATAATAAAAAATAAGGGTAATTATCGGAAATACAAGAAGTGATAAGAGGTGAACGCCTATACTCATTCCAGTGCATACACCTATTAACAGTAACCAATAATCAGCTTTAGGACTATCATCTTCATTCCATTTTAGGATAGCCCATACGTTAAATGCCATGAAAAATACAGAGAAAGCATAAACCTCTCCTTCTAGCGCATTGAACCACATGGAATCTAGGAAAGTAGCAGCTATAGCTGCGATGAATGAGCCAAACAAAATAAGATTCATTTTGGTAGTATCTACGTCTTCATTCTTTTTAATAAATACCATCTTGAGCAGCATGACCGCTGACCAAAAGAAGAATAAGGAACAAAATGCGGTAGAAAGTGCGCTAAGAAAATTGATAGACATGGCCACTTTGGATGGGTCGCCAAAAGAAAATAGAGAGAAAATTTTACCCACAATCATGAAGAAAGGTGCTCCTGGTGGGTGAGCCACTTGGAGTTTGTGGGTACAGCTGAGAAATTCCCCACAGTCCCAAAGACTTCCCGTCTTTTCCATAGTCAAGGTATAGGTAGCCAACGCTATAAAAAATACTAGCCAGCCTAAAATTTTGTTTAATCGATTAAATTGATTCATTTTGAATTATTCGTTTATCTGAGAATGGCAAAAATATAAAAATGAGGTTTTCCAAGCTTATTTTTAAACTTAAATTCCATTATTTAATTCTATATATAGATATTTATTTTATTATTTTTGTATAAAACATTCGCTCTATGCCTATTATATCAAACAAAGGATTGAATGCCTATACTGGTAGTTTCGGTGAGAAAGAATTAAAACACCTGCTGAGAAGGACGAGATTTGGGATAAAAAGGCAAGATATAGCCAGTTTTAGCGGCCAGTCCTTGAATCAAGTATTGAGTGCTATTATCACCACTTCACTAGAACCTGCGCCACCTTTAAATCATTATGAGAATATTATAGATCCCAAGTATAAAGAAGCAGCTATTCCTTATGGAAGCACATGGGTCAATATTGCACCTCAATTCCCAGAAATCAATTTTCAAAAAATTAATTCTTTTAGAGGGTGGCTAGCTATTAACTACTTCAGAGATACCACCATAACGGAAAAAATGGCACTTTTCTTACATAGTTTCATTCCTATCTCCCATGATGTGAATGATCCACGGTTTTTGTACCAAAACTATAAAATGCTAAGAGCCAATTGCCTTGGAAATTTTAAAACAGTTATCAAACAATCCTTATTGGACAGTGGAATATTAAAATACCTCAATGGGGATGTCAATCAAAAGAATGCCCCCGATGAAAATTTAGCCAGAGAATTGCAAGAATTATTCACATTGGGTAAAGGCTTCACTCCTATTTACAACGAATCCGATGTAAAAGAAGCTGCTAAAGTCCTGACAGGATATCAAATAGATAGAACTACTGGTCTTGTAAAATTCACCCCTACTAGACATGATACTGGCAATAAAACTTTTTCCGCATTTTATAATAATACCGTTATCACCGGAAAATCTGGAACGGCAGGTCAAGACGAATTGGACGATTTGGTCAATATGATTTTTCAAAAAAACGAAGTAGCGCTTCATTTTTGCAGAAAGCTTTATGGTTTTTTTGTTTACTATGATATCGATAGCACGGTAGAAGCGAATGTAATAGTGCCTTTAGCCAATATTATGCGTACCAATAACTATGAAATATTACCAGTGGTGCAAGCACTTTTTAAATCGGAGCATTTCTTTGATGTAGATGCTTATGGCAGTCATATCAAATCGCCAGTTGATGTAGTTTTTGGTCAATTCAAAGAGATGGAAATTGCCCTTCCTGACAATTCTGATTTGTTAAAACATTATGAAATTCACGGAGAAATGTTTTCGGGTTCTTTTTTACTGAGACAGCTTCCTTATGACCCACCAAATGTATCTGGTTGGGAAGCCTATTATCAAAAACCGCTTATGCATGAAAATTGGATTACCACCGATACCATAGCCAATAGAAACAAATTTGCAGTTAGTCTCTTAATTGGTTACAATAAAAGATCATACAAAATTCAAATAGACACTATAAATTTTACCAAAGGATTTTCAAATCCATCTGACCCTAATAAATTAATTGATGATGCATTGAGTTTCCTGCATACCATTCCAGCAACTACCGAGCTAAAGACTTATCTAAAAACTATCTTGCTATTCGGACAATCTCAGGATTATTATTGGACTAATGCATGGAATGACCATATTAATAATCCTAACGATGCGGCTAAAAAGAAATTGGTAAGTGATTTGTTATTAGCCTTTTACAAATACATTTTAGAACTAGCAGAGTATCAATTAATGTAAAAAAGAAACCTATGCAAAGAAGAGAATTTTTAAGTAAAACAGGTAAAACGATAGCACTAGGAAGTGTTATTCCTGGATTTAGTTTTTCAGCCATTCAAAAAAAATCAGCTTTGGGTGCGCTATTAGCGGGTTCAGCGGACATCAACGACCATGTACTTGTTATCATACAACTGAATGGAGGTAATGATGGATTGAATACCTTAATCCCTCTGGATCAGTATACAAACTTAGCATTGCACAGAGCCAATGTATTAATTCCGGAAAATAAGGTGTTAAAACTAGATAAAGTAGATAAGACAGGTTTACATCCTTCTATGACAGGAATTCAAACGCTATACAATGAAGGTAAGGTTAACTTTGTTCAGAATGTCGGTTATCCTGATCAGAATTATTCACATTTTAGAAGCACAGATATTTGGCTTACAGCCTCAGATGCCAAGGTAGTAGAGAATTCTGGTTGGATGGGTCGTTATTTGAATTATCAATTTCCCGATTATCCTGATGCTTATCCTACAGCCGATATGCCGGATCCTCTTGCTATTCAAATTGGGGCTTTAGTTTCTCCCGGATTTCAAGGACCGTCCCCAGGACCAGGTATACCTATGGCTATATCGGTCACTAGTGATAAAGATTTTTATGATTTGGTGAATGGCTCTCACTCTTCTCCAGGCAGCAATGCGATAGGAAAAGAACTGGCCTATGTTAGAGAAGTAGCAGGACAGGCAAAAGTCTATAATACAGCTATCAAAAATGCTGCTTTAAAAGTCACAAATCAAGGAACCTACCCAACCAATAATAAATTGGCGGATCAATTAAAAATAGTTGCCAAGCTCATAAAAGGTGGATTAAAAACTAAAATCTATATGGTAAGCTTAGGAGGATTTGATACTCATTCCGATCAAGTTGATAGTGCTGATTTTACAAAAGGATCACATGCGGAACTTTTAGCAACCCTATCTAGTGCTATAGCTGCATTCCAAAATGATTTAAAGTTTCTTTCCATCGAAGATAAAGTGCTTGGAATGACATTTTCAGAATTTGGTAGAAGAATAAAATCCAATGGCAGTAGTGGAACAGATCATGGTTCGGCCTTGCCGATGCTGCTTTTTGGCACTCAAGTACAAAGTGGAATCATAGGGGTAAACCCTACAATTAACTCAAGCTTTACTGTAGATGACAATCTAGCTATGCAGTATGACTTTCGGTCTGTCTATGCATCAATTCTCAGACAATGGTTCTGCATCGATGAGAGTGCCATTTCTACCATATTGTTTAAGAATCATCAAACTATCCCAATAATAAAAAATGCAGCTTGTGCAACTGGCAGTATCACTGATTATCAAAAGGAATTAGAAGAAAAGCGCTTACAATGCTACCCTAACCCATATACAAGTGATGATACCATCAAAATCGATATTAACTCCAAAGGTGGGTCTAGTTTAGTAGAGATTTATAATACAGAAGGACGACTTATTCAAACCTTGTTGGACGAAAAATCAGCACCTGGTATTTATCAGCTAACATGGAAAGATGAACAACTTCCTTCTGGCTTTTATTATTGCAGGTACCAGAATGATGGCTATCAGAGCGTAGTGACGCTGCAGAAGGTGAGGTAATTATTGTCCTCCCAATTGTCCTGTAATCTGCTGATAAATATTCATATACTGCTGAGCCATGGCCATGTTACCTTGCTGCTGATATATCTGAGCTAATAAACGGTATGGGTCTGGTAAATTTGGATTTTCTTCTATTAAATTCATCAATACCGATTGGGCATAAGCTATATTGCCAGATTGCAAGTAGGCATATGCAAGGTAATTTTTAGCCATCATGCTCTCTGGGGATATTTTTAATGCATTTGATAATGACTGAACAGCTTCGTTAGCTTGATTTATATTCAATTGAGCCAAACCTAAATTCGTCCAAGCGATTTCATTGCTCGGGTTATATTGAATTGCTTTTGTTAAATATTCAATAGCTTTAGGGAAATTATTGGAATCTAGAGCTTTTTTGCCGTAATAATCGTTTTTATCGGTGCGTTTTAAAATTACACAAACAGGAACTCCATCAACATCTATCGTCTTAATAACATCTTTGCTTGAACCGAAATACCCATTTCTAAGATATTCCGCATCGACAAAGCTCTGTGTTAAAATATTATAATCCCAATCTTGATCATATCTTTCGCGATATCGAGTATAGGCAACAGGAATTTCACCGTACTTTGGCTTCAAAATTTCGTACACTTGGAATCCATTATTAGATGCCAACTTCTTATTTACAAAACCGGGTTCGTTTTTTTCTAACCATTTAATGGCTGGCATTATAGAGTGTGAATAGTAATCTAATTCATAATTTCCCATAGCTTTTTTTACTCCTCCAAATGTAGGATTGAAATAAACATAGAAAAGTGGGTAGTTTCTAATCATAAAAATAAAGGTAGGTATTAAAGCTAGACTAACCACCACCAAACCAATCTTCTGATATAATTTCTTCTCAATTAAATTAAATAGCAAATTGTAAATAGCAATAGCAGAAAAAACTACCAATGGGATATAAATAAAATATCCATGTCGCCAACCAGTAAGTAAACCCGTTTTACCATAGATGATTAAAAACAAGGGGAAAAAACTAGACACTAATAGAAATAGTATCCTTCTTTTGTTATACTTATTTGTTAGGGATGAAAAAAATATAAATCCTATTAAGATGCCTATCAAAATTATTTCTGGATTAGAAATTAGAAAATATTTTGGTAAATAATACCAAGGTATTTCAGTGGATTGCAAATATTTTCCTTCAAATAAATTTTTTACCGTGACAGGTAAATTTTTCAGAAATGCTAATGCTTCAAAAGGTTGAGTTAAAGGTGCATTAATCATAGCAGGCCAAAACATTATCCCAACAAAATAACCTACCCCAAAAGCAATAAATACTTTCTTGGCTATATCTTTTAAATCAATTCTTATTTTATTTTTATTTAAATAGTAAAGTTCCCAAACTAAAAAGATGACAAAAAGGAATTCACTTATCAATCCAGATATTCTAACTAATAATGAGCCAGCTACACCTAAACCTAATAAACATGTTTTCCTCCAACATGGTTTTGGCAACGCATCTAGGAAAACAAAGAAAGCGTATAAACTAAATAAAGATGTTGCACAGTAGGTAGGATCCTTGGGATTATTAAATGCCTCTCCAAAAATTCGAGGAGTTAATATGAGAAAGGCCATAGCTATGTATGCTGCAGTCCATGATTTTGTAATTCTTTTAGCCAAAAGTGCGCCAAAAAAAATATAAAAAAAGCTCACCAAAGTCATAATGGCATGTCTTATACCATAAAGTTCCCAGCCAAACAATCTATGAAGAAAATGGGCAGGCAGTTCAATAGCAATACCATAATGTTTCATCACAGGTTCAATCTTAGTAGTAGTAGTCAATACTGTATCATTCTTGCCAAAACTAGAATAATAATCAAGACTTAAATCCGCGTAAGGTACTTGAAATCGTTCATCATTACTAGGAGCCCAATCATAACTAGCATAAATCATTAAAGATAGTAAACAAATGGAAATAAAACTAAATAGCTTAGTTTGTAGTGATAATGAATGATTTACTTTCATGAGTTTATTTTTCAGCTACAATAAATATAGATTGTGAAATTTTATTTACAATTGGTAATTTTTCGAGAATATTTCCAATAATTATAGAAGGCTTTATCATAAACTCTGGAACACCAGGTAAAAGGAAATCTTTATAATCAACTTTAATATTATTAAATCCACTTTCCCTAAGTTTTTGAGAAATAAATTGCTTAGAGAACGCCATCTCATCAGGTTCTAGATTTGCCCATTTTCTGCAAGTTGGAATATTAAAAATAACTGCGCAATAGGGATTGTAAATATTAGGTTCCATAAATATCAACTTTCCATTTTCAGTCAGTAAATTTTTTATAGTATTTAAAGCATTAGGTAAGTTATAATAAAGATGATGTAATATACCATTTCCAATAATATAATCAAATTTTCTACCTTGAACTTGTTCTGGATTATTAAAATCCAATACTTCAAAATTTAAATTGGGTAATTTGTACTTTTTATTGGCCTCTTCTATAAATGGAACACATAAATCCGTTCCTAATACGCTCAAATTAGAATTTTGCGCTAACCAATAACTGACCTCTCCAGTTCCACAACCTATCTCTAATACTGTTTTCAGAGAGGCAGCATCCATTTCATTTTGAAACCAAAGTGCTCGCCTTTGCATGCGAACCTCAGTTGATTTAACTAATGTAAAACCCTGATTAAATCCTCTATCATCAACAATGCTTGACATTTACTATTTTTTTTTGCAAAACAAAACTACTTGTGCACCAAAATATTTACCTAATAATGGGATTTTTTCTAGGATTGGTTGAAAAAAATAAATAATCCTTGACAAAATCGTTGGAAAGAAAAATGGAACAAATCCTATAAATTCAATTTTGTTTACCTCAAATCCCGATATTTCACACCAGTTTTTCAGATCACTACTTTTAAATGACTGTTCTTCGTGTTCAATATGATACTTAGATGTTCTTTCAATGTATTTTAATATAGGATTATTCCCATTCGGTTCTATAATAATTATTGAATCTGATAGATATGCACTATTTGCTATTCCTAGTTGAGCATTCGGCAAATGATGTAAAACCCCTCTTATTATTCCTACATCAAATAATTTATTAGGAAAAGTTTCTTTATTTAACAAATCTCCAATAATGAAGTCAATATTTTCATACTTTTTTACTGCAATATTTATTGCCTCACTTGCAGGATCAAATCCTGTGAATTGTCTATCAGTTAGCTCAGATTTTAAATCATTAGTATATATACCATCTCCGCACCCAATATCAATAATTGTTTTGGCATGTTTAGGAATATATTTCAAGATAGCTTCTGTAATTCTCTTATTCGCAACTATAGAAGAAAATGGGGCATTGGTGGTATACCTATAGCCCTCATTTAATTTTACATCTTGATTAAACTCAGTAACGTTCTTTTTTTGTGTTTGCATTGGGTAATTAAGTAAAAAATAACATTAAAATTAAATTCAAAGTTATATAAAAAAAAATACTCTCTTCATAAAAATGAAGAGAGTATAAAGTTGAGTTAACAGACTATAATATCTATCTGATTATTTGAAGTCTCTTCGTATCTATTACTTTTCCACTAATAATTAACGAATATGGGTAAACACCCGCAGATAATTCAGTTAAGGAAATTTTAACATTTCCTTTTCCAATTTTAGACTCTAGTCTAATAGTTTTAAGCTGTTTACCTTCGTTAGAGAAGACTGAAATATATGCATCTTGATCATCTTGACTTAAAATATAGTTAATCAAGGCTACATCATCTGTAGGGTTCGGGATTGATTGATATAATACATCCATATTTTTAACTTCCTTTTTTAAGCCAATACAACCACTTTCGCAGATGGTTACTAGAGAATTTTCTAATAAAGTAAATCTTTCTTCTAAACTGGAGATTTTAGCTTTTAAAGTCTCATTTTCATTTATAAGTTCCTTTTGACTCTCTACCAAAACTGGAATCAGCGCATTATACTCTACAGCATATCTTCCGTGATTATCTTTTAATACAGCTTCTGGCATTACTTTTTCTAACTCCTGAGCTAAAAATCCATAGTGTCTTCCATTATCTAGGCTTGCGCTTTCTGCATATTGTTTATTCCAAAAATAAGTCTTTCCATTTAGTTTTGAAATTATAGACTTTGCACTCTTTATTGAATTTATTTCGGTTTTGAGTTTTTCATCAGATGTGGCAAATATTCCAGTACATCTTATGATTCCATTCACATCTAATTTCAAAGTTCCTGTGGTTGTAACTGTACCACCTGAAAAAGGAGGAATTGTGGTTAATGTATAATTAAAAGGTCCGGTTGAACTAATTCCTACACTAGATCCATTATCATATATCTGAGAACATGTAAGGTTTGATGATCCAGTAATATTAACTCTAGGTACATAAAATTGAGTCGAACAAGAACTTGAAATCCCCTGATTTGTATTAACTAGTACTACATCTCCATTTGATGTCACGGATAATACTTGATTAGCGTTATTAGTAGTAGTACTAGTTCCGGAGATTAAATTTGTCAATCTCAAACCAGAATTTCCAGCTGTACCATGTGTAACTTCTAATCTGTTTGAAGGAGCAAGATTATTAATTCCAATGTTTCCAGAGGTTGTAACTACTGCTTTTTGAGTCCCTGCTGTAAAAATTCTAAAATCTTGAACATTGGTTGTACTCATAGTCCCAATGATGTTATTGGTAGATGTTACATTTATATTTCCACCCTTATTCCAAAAGCACTCATCTGGACAACATTCTCGGAATACAATAATTCTAGAAGCGATAGAGGTACATCCATTTGGAGTAGTCACTGTCACGGTATATGTTCCAGAAGCTTTTACAGCTATGGACTGTGTAGTTTTAGAAGGAGTTGTGTTCCACGCATAAGTCATACCAGCAGGATTTGCAGTCAATATAGTAGAATCTCCTATACATAAGGTATCTTTCTTTGAATTTACAATCGTTGCATTAGTGTTTGGATTCAAATTACAAGCAGCATAGTTAACATTGTATTTACATTTAAGAGTTTCATATACTTGATTCAATTCAACTGCATTAAGTATTCGATTATAAATTATAACCTCAAAAATATTGCCTGTAAACGGAACATGCAACGCACCATTCTGATTTCTAGAACCGACATATATTCTTCTATTATTGGCTGTATAAGCTACTGCTACTCCTAGAGTGTTCATAGCTGATGTAGATATCGCTCCATTTGTGAAATTAGAAATATCAGATGTTGCCACATTAGTATTAAATGTACCTGCAATAATCATAGGGGAGTTTGCTGGTATAGTTCCAGTACAATGATGTTGCTTTCCTACCCAATTAGATGCACTTGAATGATGATATGTAACATTATCCTGAATGACTAATTCATTATTTACAGTCCCATCATTTGCAACTGAAACGGGTGCACCATTTCCATTATTTGTTTTGACTAAAACTATGGTACCAACAGTTCCAGTCACAGTATTGGTTGTTGCACTTCTCATAATCACATTTCCTCCAAAATTTATTGCTTGGAATCCATTGACTGCGTTTTGAGTAGGTGCACCTGTAGATAATGCCATAACAGTGCAATTATTTCCGTTACCAGATTGGTCAGCCCAAGCTGCAGCAGCAGTTCCACTTCCTGTAAAACCAATATTGGCATCTAGATGTAAAACCCTCCCAGCTGTTGGTATTTGTGAATTTACGTTATGCATATTCAGTAAAACAGTAAAAACTAAAAATATTTTTTTCATGATTTAAAAATTTAAGTTGATTAATAATAATGACACAAAGATCATATCATAAACAAACTAAAATTTCAAGCAATTGATAAACGGTAATTCTGAATTGATAAACGGTAATTCTGAATTGATAAACGGTCTTATATATTGATAAACTACAATTTCAGTATATCAATAAAACCTGCCTTTCTAGTCCTTGAAAGTGGCAATCTTATATCATTAATGAGTAAAATTTCCAATCCTTCCTTTCTATCTAAAGATTTTACAAATTTCATATTGACCATAAACGACTTATGAATCCTAAAAAATCCTTTATTAAAAAGCATCTTTTCATATTCTGCGAGGTTTTTACTACAAATTATTTTTTTTTCATCCACTAAAACAAAACTGGTATAGGCTTGATTGGCTTCTAAATACAAAATATCTTCTATATCGACTAGTTCAGAACCCTTAAAATGATTGAGAACTATTCTCTTTATTCCTTGATAATTGTTATCTTGGACTTTATTTAATATTGAGACATCCGATACTTGATTATTGGAAATTCTCTCCACTGCTCTCTTTACAGCCTCTTTCAATTCTATAATATTCACTGGTTTTAGAATATAATATAAGGCAGAAAACTTGATAGCTTCTATTGCGTAGTGATCATAAGCTGTCACAAATATTACCTCAAAACTAGGTTTTTCTATTCTTTTTAATAAATCAAAACCCGTAAAGGGTGGCATATCTATATCTAGAAATACTAATTGAGGAGAATGCAATGAAATAAAATCATAAGCACTTTCAATATCTGTAAACTCGCCAGAGATATCAATTTGATCGCAATGCTTCTTTAGTAAGTTAGACAATAACTGAACACTAGTCAATTCATCATCTACGATTATAGCTTTTATCATTTTAATCTGATTTAATAAGGGATAATAATAGTGGCAACCGTGTTTTCAGTATAATACTGAATTGAAAACTCCCCAGAACAATTGTTTTTAGTATAGAGAGCTAATCTCTCCTTTATCACATTCATAGCTGTAGATTTATAATTGGGTTTAGAATTAGTCCTAGGAGTATAAGTTCCGTTATCTTTGACATCTATCTGTAATAAATCAATTGACTTATTATAGAAATTAATTTCAATTTTTCCTCTATTATTTTTTAGATTAGACACTCCATGTTTTATTGCGTTTTCTATTAAGGGCTGAATTAACATTGTTGGAATCAATATATCCTCTGTATTATCTAACATTACATTAAACTCTATATCAAATTTATTCTGGTATCTCATTAACTCCAATTCTGCATAGCGTTTATTAAATTCTATTTCTGCATCAAGAGTTATCAGTTCTCTTTTGATATTTTCAAGCATATCTCTCATTAATTGACTGAAAGAGGAAAGATAAATATTCGCATCCATTTCATTCTCCATAGAGATAAAATATTGGATTGTATTCAATGAGTTAAAGATGAAGTGAGGATTCATTTGATGCTGTAAGCTGCGAAGGGTAATATCTTTTAACTTAGACTCTAAGATCATCCTATCACTTTCTATTTTTTTCTTCCGATTTTGATAGCTATACCCATACCATAGCCCAATTATCCCTATAGTCAAAACACATAATATGAAGAACCATATAGTTTGGAAATAATAGGGCTTGATTTTAAATGTCCAGACAAAAGTTTTCGATAAAATTGTTTTATCATTTTTATTATATGCTCTTATCAATAACTTATAATTTCCATGCTTTAGTGAAGAAAACGCAATTTGATTATCTGGTGTATTTATCCATTTGCTATCGACATTGTTATATATTAATTTATATTCATATTGAATATCGTCACTTGCTTCATAATAGATACCAGCATAACTTATTTTAATAGAATTAGAACTTGGTTCAAGTATGGAGGGTATAGAGCTATAGATACTATCTCCTATTTTTAATTCAGTTATTGATAGAGGAAAAAAATAGATTTGCGTTCTAGGAATATAATTAAACGTGCATAAACCCAAGCTAGTAAGAACATAAACAGTATCTTCAATCAATGCCAAATCATATATGTCCGAAGAAAGTAAGCCATCAGATTCGGTATAATTTCTAATTTTATCTAATTCATCAATACAGGATAATCCTTTATTACTAGCAAGCCATACTCGATTGTCATCGTCAATAAACATAGATTTGCAATTATTACTTATTAATCCATTTTTTTCTTGCAGGTTTTTTATGACTTGATTTTGACTATCTAGAACGAATACCCCCATGCCTGAGGTCGAAATCCAGGTATTCTTTTGCTTATCTGACATAACATTACTTATACTAATATCCTTATCTTTAATTAGTCTTAAATATTGATAACGTCCATTATGGATCAATACTATTCCTTTTTCAGTGTATGCCCATATTTTATTATTACCATAGCCTAATGAATAAATTCTACCATCAATCATTTTGCCACCTAGTTTTCTATTCTTAAGATCATAAAAATACAAGCCAGCTCCAGAACCAATGAGAATCGTATCGGAACTATAATAAGAAAAACATTTAATATTATAAGGGAATTTTATTGAGTCATGCTTTGAAAAATAAATATAATATTGTCCAATAAATATTGCTCTTTTTTGACTCTTCCAATAATATGGATTTAAAACTTCATTGCCATTATACTTCGTCACCTTTAACTTTCCTTTTTCCATTTCTGCTGAGCAATTCAGGCCTCCAAATAATGCCTTTGAACTATTGACTTTGATTGTACGAAATGTACAATTTTTAATATTTGAAAATTTCTTAACCTCATTTTTTTGCAATAAATAAACTCCATCGGTGCTTGTACAAGCCCAAATATTTGATTTATTATCAACATAAACAAAATTCAAACTATTATGACTAAATATTTTAAAGGCCTTTTGCTGATTTTTCTTTTTACAATAAAGTCCACTTTGGGAATTAATAAAGAGATTGGAATCCTTAGTAAAAAATGTAGAAACTATATCTTTAAATACAATAATTGGTTCAAGATTATTAGACAAATTTACTTTAAAAACAGTATCCTTATTATTAACAAATCCTTTAACTACACTTGATTGTACGTTTTTTCTTATAGGAATAAATTTTAAATTATTAAATGAATCAATATATGATAAAGACAATCCAAGGGGATATTTATTAATGAGCTTAAAATTCCTTTTATTAAATATCAATATACCATCCTTTTTGCTTACTACGACTTTAGTATCATAGACGTCAGTATAAAAATGATTTAATGCATTCACTTTATTAATTTCGGAAACTAGAAATTTAATCCTTCCATTATCTATTACAAAGCAATGATTGAGATCATAGCCAAGAAGTATGTTCTTTGAAATAGGCTGAATATGAAATACTTCATTTTGCCTAAGTCCGTCAGTTATTCCAAAATGTTTAAATTTTCTACCATCAAATCTAGTCAAACCATTATCTGTAGCAAACCAAATAAGACCCAATGAATCCTGAGTACAATGATAGACACAATTGCTTGACATGCCCTCTTTGACGCCATAATGAGTAATTTTATAATTTTGTGAAATTCCAATGTTTATAAATAAAATGAGAAAGTTTACTACAAACAGAATACATTTAAACAAATTCAAAACGACTATCTTTTAATTACTCTCTTCCGGATAAACTTCGGTCTTCTTTTTACTTCTTCTATTATCTTAGATTGATATTCGCCAAGAATAGCAATGGCTAACATTTGTATACCTCCAAAGAAAAGTATAAGACATATAATCGTAGTGACACCATGAGGAATGTCATAAGCTTTAAAATATAAGTAAATTTGAGTTAATATTGCAATAAAGGAGACAAAAGTTAAAAAAGAACCCAAATAAGTCAAAAGCTCCAAAGGAACATAACTAAACGAAAAAATGGCTTTCCTTGCCCATCCAATATTTTTACGCCAATTATTAGTTGTAACACCAAACATCCTCTCAGGTCGAATATAATCTACACCAGTTTGTTTAAAACCAACCCAAGCACGCAATCCTCGTAAAAATTGATCTGTTTCTGGAAGCTTTATTATTTCATCTACCACTTTTCTATCCATCAAAGCAAAATCACCTGCATCTAGAGGAATAGGTATATAAGAAACTCCTCTAAATAATCTATAAAACACTTTATATAAAAATACTAACACCTTATTACCTTCTCTTGAGACTCTTCGACCATAAACTACATCAAATCCTTCATTATATTTTTCATAAAACTTGACAATTAGTTCTGGGGGATCCTGTAAATCCCCATCTAGTAAAATGACTCCATCACCGGTTGACAATTCCATACCGCTTAAGAAAGCAGATTGTGATCCGAAATTTCTTGAATGTTCAATACCCAAGACATTATCATCTTTGTCAACTATAGCTTGGATTACATGACTTGTATTATCAGGACTACAATCATTTACAAATATTATTTCATAGTCTACATTTATCTTTTTAAATGTATCATATAGTCTTTGATACATAATTGGTATAGCTTGGGCATCCTTATAACAAGCAATTACTGCAGTTAATTTATGTCTTATCTTGTCTTGATATATTTTCTTTTCGTAAAGTGGTTTAGAATAATTTTTTTGCCACTCATAGGTGAGTTTAATTCCTTCCTCCAAAGATGTTACTGTTTCCCACCCGAGAAGATTTTTAGCTAAAGAAGCGTTACCATACCATTCCTTTAAATCCCATTTTCTATTTGGGAAATCCCCCCATTTAGGACTTTCATCTATATGAAAGAAGCTCCTAATTTTTTCAACGATTTCACGTATTGTGGTTTTCTTTCCACTTGCTACATTAATAGATTTACCCTTTAATAAAGTGAAGTCAGAATTTGCAGTCATCAATGTGGCTAAAACTGCATCGTCAATATATACAAAATCTCTTGAGATATCAGGTTGTACTAAAGGGGGATAGATTTGATTCATTCCCTTGTCAATAAGCTGAGGGACTAATCTATCAGGTTCTTCAAATGGTCCATAGATGGAATAATATCTCAAATTAACAACGGGAACTTCTTTAATAATACCGTAGTATTTAATCATTTGAGACGCACTAGCTTTCGTGACAGCATAATGTGAATTAGGTATAAGAACATCTTCCTCTAAAGGTTCTTGACAATTTAATCCATACTCTGAAGAACTTCCAGCATGCACAAATGCATAAATTGAATATTCTGAAGTAACCTCTAATAGATTTAAAAGACCGATTAAATTTGTTTGATAAATTAAATCAACATCACTTTGTTTAGAATAAGCGCCGTATGCAGCTAAATCAAACACTGTTTTAGGCTTTAGCTTATTAAAAAGATTTTTTACATCTTGCTTATTAATAATATTGGCATGAATAATATTATTATCTTCGATATTATCTATTCTCCAAGGAATAAATGGCTTACTTGTTATAGCATAACAATCACTCCTATAGGGAATTATATGTCGAAACAAATTTGCGCCAATGAAACCACCAGCACCAAAAATTATTATTGGGCCTTCAAGACATAACACCTCATCTTTAATTTGATCTTTTAGACTCATCTATCTAACATTAATTTAACTCGAGTTTCAAGTCCTTTGCCAGCTAGATCATTTTCTTCAAGATGCCAAAGTTGTGAACCATATTTTCCACTTGGATATCCTTGAGCAAATATGTGATCAAAACTATTAAGTTGAATGCCAGATTGAAAAATCTCATATATTACACTCTCACCTAATCCGCCTTCTTTAACATGTTCTTCAATTATTACTAACTTCTTTTTTTGATTGATTGAATGTATTAGACTTTCTGGAAATTTTTCTAACGGTAGTATACTTACCAACCAAATTTCAATATTTTTAACTATATCGCTTGGTAACTTAAATAGCTGTTCAACAACTGTACCACAACCTAAAATAACTAGTTCAGATCCAGCTTTCAACTTCCTATATGGTTCAAATGGTTGATATGTGATTACATTTTCTTTAACACCCATATTAAGTCTCAAATAATTTGGATGAACATCTTTTAACATCATATTTACAACTACATCCACGTCACGATCAAAAAAAGGTAAATACACCCTCATATTTGGCAATATCTTCATGGAACCAAAATCTTCTATGGAGTGATGCGTAGCACCCATAATTCCATAGCCATAGCCACCACCATTGCCTACAATTTTAACAGGTAGATTATGTAAACATACATCAACTCTTATTTGTTCGTATGGTCTAAATGTGATAAAAGGTGATATACTATATGCAAAAGGAATAAAACCTTCAAATGCCATGGCTGCAGCAATCGAAACTAAATTTTGTTCGGCTACTCCTACATTAATAAAATGGTCTCCAAGCTCAGTTTGAACACCCTCTAATGCCATAAAACCAAGGTCTCCTGTAAGAAAACAAATATTCTTCTGTTTTTTGTAATGTCCAATAATGCTTTTCGCAAATTCATTTCGCATGGGTTATAATCTCAATTTTCATTCAATAAATTAGTCATTTCGTATTGTTCAATGGTCAAAGGTAGGTAGTGACAGCTTAATGTATCTTCAAAAAATTTTAAGCCATTCCCTTTTATAGTATTACAAATTACGACATATGGTTTATCATATGTAGAATTGATTATTATATTTTTTACAGAATCTAAAAAATTAAAATCATGACCATTTCCCTCTAGAACGTTAAAACCAAATGCCTTTAATTTATCATAGAGAGGGTCAAGTTTAATAACATCTTCTGTACTGCCAAAACCTTGCCACCTATTTCTGTCAATAAACCATACAACATTATTCAATTTTTTATGGGCAATAAACATAGCTGCTTCCCATATACTCCCTTCATTCAATTCTCCATCACTAGTAACACAGAAAGTCATTAATGATTTTCCTTGTATGCTATTAGATAATCCAAACCCTGCAGCAAGACTCAATCCGTGACCTAAACTACCAGTAGCAAATGGAATTCCATTAATCTTATTTACTGGCGGATGAGCCGCTAAATAGCTTCCATTCTTATAAAAACTATCAATTTCAGCTTCAGATAAAAAACCCTTTTCTGCTAAAACACTATAAAGGCAAGCTGCAGCATGTCCTTTTGATAAAATAAATTTGTCATGTACTTTCATCCAATTTAGTTTAACAAACGTAACAATCTCTAAACATGAAAGGGAAGACCCAATATGTCCAGCATTAGCATTATAGTACATTGCTAAAAATCTTTTCTTAATCTTTAAAGCTTTCTGCTTTAATTCTTGAATTTTCACACTTTATATAATCTATTTTTTTTATTTAAAATCCTAAAATACGAAAATAAACAATAAATTTTAATTACCCTCAATCATTCTCATTCTAAGAATTTTTAAAAAAAATAAAACATAGTTAATTTAACTATAAATTATCTTTTCAATCAAAATTTTTGACCATAATTTTGTGTTTATATCAAAAAAATAAACAAAATGATTAACTACAAAATTAAAAGTCTAGGATTTATAACATTATTACTTGTATTGATTCAGTGCCAAGCGAAACCGAAAGAGAGTAAAGGTCTAGAAAATAGCAATTATCAAGAACTTACAGAACTGATTAAAAATGCTAATAAATCAAACAATGGTATTAGTTTCGTGGCAGCAGCAGCTGTGTCCACTCCATGTGTAGTGCACATTAAGACTAAAATACAAGTCACTATTAACTACCAAAATCCGTTTCACAGTTTATTTGGATTTGATTTCTATCAACCACGCACACACAAACAGGAATCAAGCGGCTCTGGAGTCATAGTAGCCAAAGATGGCTATATTATAACCAATTACCATGTGATACAAAATGCGACAGAAATTGAGGTAACCTTAAGAAACAAAAACACCTACAAAGCCAAAGTAATTGGTACAGATAAAGATACAGACTTGGCACTTATAAAAATAGAAGAAAATGAACTCCCTGCGATGGCTTTAGCTAATTCAGATGAGGTAATGGTAGGAGAATGGGTTCTAGCGGTAGGTAATCCATTCAACCTAGAAAGTACTGTGACTCAAGGTATCGTAAGTGCTAAAGGCCGCTCACTTAGCATGAATCAACCCAATCAGCAAGGAAACCCAATAGAATCCTTTATACAGACAGATGCGGCTGTGAATCCTGGCAATTCTGGCGGCGCTTTAGTCAATCTCAAAGGAGAACTCATAGGCATCAACACAGCGATAGCCTCCCCTACTGGGGCCTATGCAGGATATGCCTTTGCTGTACCATCCAATATAGTCAATAAAGTTATGAATGACCTCAAAAAACACGGTACTGTACAGAGAGCTTATTTAGGAATTCAACCGGCTCAGCTTACATCTGATTTAGCTAAGAAATTATCACTTCCGTCTCCAAGTGGAATCTTGATTGCTAATGTGTTTGAAGGTAGTGCAGCTAAAGACGCTGGGCTGAAATCAAACGACGTTATCGTAAAAATAAACACCAATACCATAACAAGTTTTCCTGAGCTGAAAGAACACCTCGCCACACACAGTCCGGGTGATAAAATCAATATAACTTATGTGCGAAATGGTAATATTCAAGAAACTTCTGCGGTCTTGAAAAATCAGGCAAACACCACTGAGATTATTAAAAATGTACAAGGCAGTATCAAAAAATTAGGTATCAAGCTTACACCACTATCCTCACAAGAGTTACAACACTTCGGGGTAGCCAATGGATTGAAAATAGTAAAAATCGAAGATGGTATCATAGCTCGTAATACAGATATGAAGCCTGGATTTGTGATTACTAATATAAATAACATAGCCATTAGTACAGAGTCGGAAATAAGCCAAATATTACAAGATAAGGAAGGTAGTAAAGTGTATATTGAAGGCTTTTATCCCAATAGACCCTATATTATACGTTATGAATTTACTTTGTAAAGGAATAATAAGCGGCTAAATCAAAATGTAATCTTATCTTTGTCGCTTAATTTTTTATCCAACAAAAGCTAATGTTTTTTCAGGTATTCAAATCTAAAATACACCGTGCAGTCGTAACCCAAGCGGATCTTAACTATATAGGGAGCATCACTATCGATGAAGATTTGATGGATGCTGCCAAAATATTTGAGAATGAGCGCGTACAGATAGTCAATGTCAATAATGGTGAGCGACTAGAAACATATGTGATCAAAGGTGAAAGAGGCAGTGGAGTTATTTGTCTCAATGGTCCTGCTGCAAGGCGTGTAGAACCTGGTGATTTGGTTATTATCATTTCCTATGCTTATATGACAGAAGAAGAAATGAAAAAACATCAGCCTGTGATGATTTATCCTTCTCAGCCAAATAATCAACTGACTGCATAATGAAGTTCAGCTTTAGTTCCATAGCCAAATTTCTAATATCTCTTGGGATTGGATTCGGCTTGGTATATTACCTTCAAACAAAAATCACACCAGAGCAGCGCATTCAAATAATCGAAGGAATAAAAAATATTCCAGTTTGGCTTGTTATATTATCCATTTTTTTGGCAGCTTTAGCATGTATTGTTAGGGCATTTCGATGGAAAATGTTGCTTGAACCTCTGAATTATCATCCAAGAAATTCCACCCTTATTTCTTCTATATTTATTATGTATTTAGGCAATTTAGTATTTCCTAGATTAGGAGAGGTACTTCGCTGCTCTGTGCTGCTAAAAGAAGAAAAAGTTCCACTCGATAAGGGAATTGGCACTATGATAACAGAACGCATAGTCGATGTACTTGGATTAGGGCTTTATATTTTATTAGCTCTTCTATTTGAATTCGAACGACTTCTAAAAATATACAAACAATATAGTAATATGAAAGGAGAATCAAGTCTTCTTTTACCTTTATGTATTGGTATCGGGTTACTCATTGGTGGTATTGTTATCTGGCGTGTGGGTAAGTTGAGAGAATTTGTTCTTAGCAAAATCCAAGGTGTATTGGAAGGTCTTAAAACCATTTTAAAATTAAAAAATCCTCTTCTATTTATCATTTATAGTCTAGCTATATATTCGATATACTACTTGAGTACCTATATTCTCTTTTTTGCATTTAGTGAAACTATTAATTTAAGTCTCGGTTGTGGGTTGGTGGTACTAATAGCTGGAACTCTGGGAGTAGGACTGACTCAAGGAGGTATCGGCGCCTATCAAGTGTTAGTGACTTGGACCTTAGTATTATATGGCATATCAGAAACTACGGCACAGACCTATTCATGGGCGGCATGGATTCTTCCTACTGCCACTCTAGTCTTTTTTGGAGTACTTTCGTGGATATATCTTCTTAAAAGAGACCATGGCAAAATCAACTAAATTCTATGTCGTATGGCGTGGGAACCAACCTGGAATCTATGACAATTGGCTCCAATGCAAGGCTCAAATAGATGGTTTTCAAGGAGCACAATACAAGGCATTCCCAAATAAAGCCCAAGCTGAATTAGCCTTCAAAGATAGTTATTGGAAATATGTAAACATCAACACGAATCCTGAGAGCCCAAAGCCTTCAATCAGCAATTTACCAATCGAAAAAAATAGCATCTGTGTTGATGCAGCCTGTAGCGGTAATCCTGGAGTTATGGAATATCGCTGTGTCGATACTGCCACAAAAGAAGTCATATTTCACCGTGGTCCGTTTGAGGAAGGTACCAACAATATAGGCGAATTTTTAGGTTTGGTGCATGCCATAGCATATCTTCAGAAAAATAATATTGTCAAGACTGTTTATACCGATAGCGCCACAGCCATTGCCTGGGTAAAAGCTAAGAAGGCAAAAACAAAACTTGAACCTACTGACTATAATAAAGAACTATTTGAACTTATTAATCGAGCTGAAAACTACCTAAAAACTCATACATTATCGATTGATATTCGCAAATGGGATACTGAACACTGGGGTGAAATTCCAGCAGATTTCGGAAGAAAGTGAACTATCGCAAATAAAAATTTGTTATCCAAAAGTCAAAAAGAAAAAAAATGTCCTATAAAAAAGTAGAAGAATACAACCCTGCAGTTATCAATAGGATATCGGAAAATATAAAATCATCTTTGGACTTATTAGGTGAAGATTCTGATCGAGAAGGCTTACTAAACACTCCTCTTCGTGTAGCCAAGGCATGGAGCTTCATGACTAATGGTTATCAACTTAATGCAGTTGATATTCTCAAATCCGCCATATTTAATGAAGACTCAGAAGAGATGGTAATCGTGAAGGATATAGAGCTATACTCTATGTGCGAGCATCATATGGTTCCTTTTTATGGCAAAGCACATATAGGTTATTTACCGAATGGTAAAATAACTGGTTTAAGTAAATTAGCTAGGGTGGTGGATGTATATGCCCGTAGGCTTCAAGTTCAAGAAAGAATGACCACACAAATTAGAGATGCTATACAGGAAGCATTAGATCCACATGGTGTAGCTGTGGTCATAGAAGCCAAGCATTTGTGCATGATGATGCGAGGTGTTCAAAAACAAAACTCATCTACTGTAACTTCTGCATTTACAGGTCCATTTCTCGACAATTCAGCTACGAGGAGAGAATTTATGAATCTTATTAGTCATAAACTTTCCTAGATTCGTAAAGGACTATAATCTATTTTGTGGATTCTGATTGAGAATCTTGTGCTAAAGCATCTACTGATTTCTCCATCTTGCTACTTCGGCTAGAAAGTTTAGCCAGTTGTTCGGCAATAACCTCTAATGATTCTTTACTTAGCGAATTAAAATTAAGAAGTGAGTCAACGGTAGCCTCATCAAGTTTAATCGTTTCTATATCCTGCAAAAGAGTACTATCTGCAATAGGCAAACGATTTTCAATTTGAGTTATTCGCTCTTTAATTTTTGATAATTGAAATTTAGCATTCGACACCATCATACTATTATTCGACTCATTACGATATTTCTTAAACACTACAAATACAGCAGCTAGCGTAATGCCTGCCAAGAGTATAAAAGATAATAAATATATTTTTCGATACTTTCCTTTCATTAGTCAAAGGTAAGAATATTTTTCGAAGTAAAATAAATATCACTAAAAAAGACTACCAAAAAATTGATAGCCTTCTAAATTTAGTAGCGGGGACACGACTCGAACGTGCGTCCGCCTTTGGCGGATATGAGCCTATATTTCTATACTAGTGTTTTCGTCCAACCATTTTCTGCCTATTCCAGATTTAAAATAATGTTCTCGCTCCATAGCTTGCTTTTTATTGCAAAAGAACTCTATATGTATAACATACCAAGGACGAAATCTAACCGTATATCCTTTCTTAGATAAGGTGTTATGAGACTTAAATCGTTCTATCAAATTGCTCGTATATCCGATATATCGTTTGGAATGAGACTTAGAATACAAAACATAAACAACATATTCTTCCATAAAAAAAAGAGACCGTTGGGTCTCTTAAAAAACTAGTAGCGGGGACACGACTCGAACGTGCGTCCGCCTTTGGCAGATATGAGCCTATATTTCTATACTAGTGTTTTCGTCCAACCATTTTCTGCCTATTCCAGATTTAAAATAATGTTCTCGCTCCATAGCTTGCTTTTTATTGTAAAAGAACTCTATATGTATAACATACCAAGGACGGAATCTAACCGTATATCCTTTATTAGATAAGGTGTTATGAGACTTAAATCGTTCTATCAAATTGCT
>JAEUUY010000015.1 GCA_016787225.1 Chitinophagales bacterium | reverse complement strand
ATGGTGTTTACTACTACTTACTAGAGCTAGAAGATGAGTTCAAGACGACCAAGACAGGTTTCATTGAAATCATGAGACAGTAAAACAAGTTTAAAATTAAACAAAATAAAGAAAGACCTCCATTTGGAGGTCTTTTTTTTATTGTAAGAGAAATAAATGAGCTTTAGAATCCTATATCCCCACTATGTGTCTGTAATTGGATTAATGAAGATTTGCTAGAGCCAGTTTTATTCTATCAAAGGCAGTATTTAGTGCTTCCTCTGATGCAGCAAATGAAATGCGAATACAATTAGCATCCCCAAAACTTTTACCACCCACCGTAGCTACATGTGCCTTCTCTAGGAGATATAAAGCCATATCTTCAGAGTCAGCGATTTTATAATCACCATTTGATTTACCGAAATAGGAACGAATATCAGGAAAAATATAGAAAGCTCCGTCAGGCTGCGGACATTTTATTCCTGGAATTTCTTTTAGTCGAGATAAGACAAGTTCCCTTCGAGACTTGAACTTTTCTACCATCATTTGTACTTTTTCTTGACTACCATCTAAGGCTTCTATGGCCGCAGTTTGATTAAAACTACAAGCCCCTGAGGTTATTTGACCTTGTATTTTATCACATGCTAGCGCTATTTCTTTTGTACTAGCCAGATAGCCAAGTCTCCAACCAGTCATGGCATAAGCTTTGGATAATCCATTGACTAATATAACCCTCTCTTTTACCTCCTCAAACTGCGCAATACTTGTATATTCACCAGAATAATTGATATGCTCATAAATTTCGTCAGAAATGACATGAACGCGTGGGTGTCTCTGGAGCACTTTAACGAGTTCAGAAAGGTCTTGATGATTGAATACAGCTCCTGTAGGATTGCAGGGGGATGAAAACAGAATAATCTTGGTTTTCGGTGTAATAAACGATTCTAATTTGTCAGCAGAAGGTTTAAAATTTTCATCTGCACCAGCATATACTTCTATGACTTTTGCCTGAGCTAATTCTCCAATAGCAGCATAGCTCAACCAATATGGTGAGGGCACTAACATTTCATCTCCCTCATCAAGTAAAGCCATACAAGCATTAGCGATAGCCTGTTTAGCGCCGTTACTAACCACAATTTGATCAAAACTATAATCTAAATTATTTTCTCGTTTTAGTTTGCGGCATATAGCCTCTCTCAATAACTTGCTACCAGAAACAGGGGTATATTTAGTATCTCCGCTGTCTAGCGCCTTTTTACAGGCCTCTTTGATATTATCAGGAGTATCAAAGTCTGGTTCACCTAAGCTTAAATTAATGATATCTACCCCCCCCTCTTTTAGTTCTCTTGATTTGCGAGCCATGGCCAAGGTAGCGGACTCTTTCATCTCGAGAACTCTTTTAGATAATACACTCATGTTTTTTTATTTAGGGCTTCAAAAAAGAATTGAAGTTCTTTAAGAGGAGCAAATTTAACTATACTCATTTATTCAGATACAGAAAGTTTACAACCACTCAAAATTGAATGTTTTTATATTTGACGATAATATTGTACAGAATGATCCATGAAATTTCAGCTAAAAAGCTGACAATAGAGTATTTATCTAAAATACTAAGAGATAGGGTTGAACTGCGTTTGTCCAAAGAATCCAAGGACTTGATTTTAAAAGGGCGTCATTATTTAGATGAGAAACTTAAAAATTCAACCCACCCCATTTATGGTATTAATACTGGTTTTGGATCCTTGTATAATATTTCCATAGATGAAAAGAACCTAGAAAAACTGCAGTACAATCTTATAGTCTCTCATGCTTGTGGAATGGGCGATAAAGTACCTTTAGATATAGCAAAGTTGATTTTGTTTTTGAAAATTCAATCACTTTCTTATGGAAATTCGGGGGTGACGCTAGAGGTGGTGCAGCGGTTGATTGATATGTACAATAATGATGTCATACCTGTAATATATACCCAAGGTTCTTTAGGTGCTAGTGGAGACTTAGCTCCGCTGGCACATTTATCGTTACCATTATTGGGTTTAGGTGAAGTATATTATAAGGGAGAACTAACTAAATCGATTGAAGTTATAAATAGACTTGGTTGGGAATCATTGCATTTAAAGGCTAAAGAGGGTTTAGCTCTGCTAAATGGTACGCAATTTATTCAAGGATATTCAGTATATATAGCAATAAAATCAAAAGAAATTTCTCGGAAGGCAAATCAAATAGCAGCCATGTCTATTGATGGTTTCGATGGTAGAATAGAGCCTTTTGATGCATTGATTGGCAAAGTGAGACCACATTCTGGACATATTAGTACCTCGGAAGATATTAGAAATTTGCTAAAGGGAAGTAATATCATATCACAACCTAAAACGCATGTACAAGATCCATATTCTTTTCGCTGTATTCCCCAGGTGCATGGAGCTTCGCTCGATGCATTAAACTATTTTATTTCCGTGATAGAAACGGAGATCAATTCGGTAACAGATAATCCTAATGTGTTTGTGGACGAAGATAAAATAATATCTGCTGGCAATTTTCATGCACAGCCCTTGGCTTTGCCCTTAGATTTTTTGTCCATTGCTCTGGCGGAATGGGGCAATATAAGTGAACGTCGAACCTATTTATTACTCTCAGGACAGCGAGGCTTGCCATTATATTTAGTAGCTAATCCAGGTTTGAATTCAGGTTTTATGATAGCCCAATATACAGCGGCTTCCATTGTATCACAAAATAAACAATATGCCACTCCAGCATCAATAGACAGTATAGTGAGTAGCAATGGACAAGAGGATCACGTCAGTATGGGAGCTAATGCCGCTACGAAGTGTCTGAAAATAGTAGAAAATGTAGAGCGAATTTTAGCTATAGAAGCTATGACGGCTTGTCAGGCACTTGATTTCAGAAAACCCCTCTTGACTAGTCCTAGGAATCAAGAAATCTATAATTTAATTCGCAAAGAAGTTGAATTCATCAATCAAGATATTGTGATGTTTGAACAGTTGAATAAATGTGTCAATTTATTATTTTATTAAACAAATAAAGATATGAAAGAAATACAAACCATAACAACCATTGAAGAGGTGGATGAAATCATATCAAGGTCAAAAGTAAAAAGTCAAGTTATTTTTAAGCACAGCACTGTATGTCCTATTTCTAGAATGTCTTATGAAAAGATGAAAGCAGAATACCCGCTGAGTGAAGATGCAGCTGATATATACTATGTTGGCGTTATAGAGCAGAGACCTATTTCAAACTATATAGCTGAAAAACTTCAGGTAAAGCACGAATCTCCTCAAATGATAGTTTTAAGAGATGGCAAATCCATATTCAATGAGTCCCATTTAATGATAGACCCGAAAATTTTATTAAGTTTATAAATTGAGGAGACTTATTGAAGGCATCTATAGGTGTTTTAATTAAATTGAAAAATAAGATGAAAAACCTTCGCGAAACTTAGTGCCTTCTTTGTGTAACTTTGTGTTATAACTATTTCACAAAGATTGACTAAGTAGACGCAAAAAGCACAAAATCTTAATACATAAAAAGCAAATGGAATTCGATACTACAGAACAAGTCATACAGCTCATAAACCAAACCAATCAAAATGTTTTTCTCACAGGTAAGGCAGGTACGGGTAAGACAACTTTACTCAAAAAAATAACTACTACCACCTACAAGAATCATATCATCGTAGCTCCTACAGGCGTGGCGGCTATCAATGCAGGAGGAGTGACGATACACTCTATGTTTCAGTTGCCCTTTGTACCACTCTTGCCTACTGATTATTATTCAAACTACGGTGGTCAACCAACTTTTGAAACCCGAAAAACTATATTGCGACATTTTAAAGTAAGAGCAGATAAACGTGCTATTCTCAATAGTCTAGAGTTACTTATTATAGACGAAGTGAGTATGCTGCGCCCAGACACATTGGATGCGATAGACATTATGCTACAGTATGTACGATTCAATAAAAAACCCTTTGGTGGAGTTCAAGTTTTATTTATAGGAGATTTGATGCAATTGCCCCCTATTATAAGAAATCACGAATGGGATGTGATGAGTCAATACTATGATGGAAAGTTTTTCTTTCATGCACATGTTTTGAGAGAGGAACAACCAATATATATAGAACTAACGAAAATATGGCGACAGGATGATGCATACTTTATAAACCTACTACAGAAGCTGCGCATGAATGAAATAGATGAAGAGGTAATCGAGGCACTGGAGCCATATGTCGATACAAAATTTGACACGAGATATAATCCAGGCTACATTGTTTTGACTACGCACAATCAACAAGCAGATACCATCAATGAAGAAGCATTGGCGGATATACGAGAAAAAGAATATTCATTTGATGCAGAGATAGTAGATGATTTTCCCGAGAACTTCTATCCTATAGATAAGGAACTCCGATTGAAGAGAGGAGCTCAGGTTATGTTTATCAAAAATGACATGTCGTTTGAAAAGCGATATTACAATGGTAAAATAGGCTTTGTAAAATCTATTTCGGGAGGAGAATTAATCGTTCGATTTCCTGATGACCATACGGAAATAGAGGTTGATAAATTTACCTGGGAAAACATTCGCTATACAGTCAATCCTATGACTCAGGAAATTCAAGAAGAGATTCAAGGAACATTTACTCAATATCCACTAAGACTAGCTTGGGCTATCACTGTGCATAAGAGTCAAGGATTGACATTTGATAAAGCCGCTATTGATATTTCAAAAATATTCGCACCTGGTCAGGCCTATGTCGCACTCTCGAGATTGACATCATTGCAAGGATTGAAACTTTTGCAGCCGTTGACTTCTCGAAATATTAGTATTGAGGAAGCCGTTTTGAATTATGAAAAATACAAATCTTCATCTGAAGATATAGAGCGCAATCTTTCGATTTATACGCAAGATTTTCTTTATGATATCTGTATGCGCTCATATACATATAATGACATCAGACGATGGATGCAGCGGATGAAGGAAGAAGTGAATTCTTCGGGAGCTAATACTATTGTGGCGAAAGAAAAAAAATGGATAGAAGATGTGCATTTAAAAACCGATGCAATCATCGAAGTGGCAGAAAAATTTCAAACAAGCCTAGGGCGGATAGTCAATGTTTCCGATGTCAATTTATTATTTGAACGAATAGAAAAGTCCTATGATTATTTTTTCCCTTTGTGGGTAGATGTAGAAAAAATTGTTCTGAAAAAACTGTATGACTTGTCATTTGTGATGAGGGTCAAGGAATATGAGAATGATATACGAGAGCTAGAGAGCTTTGTGGTGACCTATATCAAGCACCTAGAACGTTTGAAAAAACTAGTGGCATGCATGAGACAAAGTCTACCGCTCAATAAGCAATCACTTTCTACCAATGAAGTGGAGCAGTTGAAAATTAAATTAATCAAAGAGATAGGAGAAATACCATCTTCAAGTCTCACGTCATTATCTAAATCTACTAAGTCTAAAACGAAAGAAAAAGAACCAAAGAAATCGACGTATGAATTGAGCTTTGAATTATGGCAAAAGTCAAAGAGTATAGCGGAGGTAGCGAATATCAGAAAATTGACTATCCAAACAGTTACTGGACACTTATTGAAATATTTAGAAAAAGGAGAAGTAGAAGTGGAAGAGCTTATAGACCTAGATAAATTAAAACTGATTTGTAAAAAACTGAATGGCAAAAATGATTTCGAGAGTCTTACACAAATGCGTTCCTATTTGAATGATGAGTTTGGATTTGATGAGCTGAGATTATATAAGCTTTGGGTGAGTATGAATGTGGAATAAATAGTTCTGACAATAAAATCGAATCCAATCTAACAGAATACAATTGAGAATTATCAGATTCTTCCCTAGTCCACACAGAAAAAACGGGCTAATACACAGAAATAAAAATTTTCGGCTACTTTTGAATCTGAAAAAACATATGACTAGTGGCTAAAACAAAATCATACTACAAAGAACTAGCGGAGCTGCAAAGATATATAGAAAGCGATGCCAAAGAAAATGCCAAGAGAGCGTTTTTGTATCCTATCTTCAAACTACTGTATAAAGATAAATTCAAAATAATTTAGATAAGGAAAATTAAAATAATTTTTAATTTAGCAAACATGGCATATCATAATATACTAGAAGAAGAACTTAAAAACAAGGTGGCTAGCGACTACTTTTATATGTTTGATAGTACGCGAATTATAGGCAAGGTAGATTTTTGTATATCGATGGTACAAGAAGATAATAAAGATTCTGAACAAGAATCTCTACTATGGGCAGAAGCAAAAAAAGGCTCGTCAGACATCTATAAGTCAATAGTGCAACTGATACTCACAATAGGTAGAGCTAGGACTTTTGACAAGCATCTTCCTCCACCTTTTCTCGGAGCTTTGGACGCAGACAAAATCGCTTTCGTTCCCTATAATGATATTCATGATATTTTCTACCAAAATGATTTTAACTGGACTGTAGCACCTTCTAATCATGATACCAAAGAGTTTCGCCTTGTATATGACAAAGTCAAAAAATCATTAGATGACAATTCCCTAATATTTCGCTATGACCGGGATGATAAGCAACTAAAAAAATTTATTCGAGAAAACTTCAAAGTAGGCAAGTTCGGAGTGACTAAGACCAAAATTGATAAAAACAATTTTATGGTCATCTACAATAAATGGCTCATAGAGGTAAAGCCCACTATAGCAGTGAACTGGGATATAGCTAAAAAATCTGGCATCATAGATGGCGACTTCTACCTAGCAGATATACTATCTAGAGAGAACAATACGCTGAAAGAAAAGCTATTTGTCCTTCTAAAAAAAGACTACTATGAGCTCGATAGAAAAATAGATGAAGCAGGGATGTTTAGCAGCAAAAGGCTTGATTTTAATGACAATCAACTAGCTCATACACAGTTCTGGAATCGATACGACCGACCCCCCAAAGAGGAATACTGGGACTATATCGTAGAGCGCCGAGACCTCCTCGTACCGCAGGATGTGAGAGAGCGAAAAGGGAGTTTTTTCACTCCTCAGATATGGGTCGAGTTATCACAAAAGTATCTGACAGACTACCTTGGCGAAAACTGGCAAGACGAATACTATATCTGGGACTGTGCGGCTGGTACCGGCAACCTCTTGAATGGATTGACCAATAAATACAATATTTATGCTTCTACGCTTGATAGTCAGGATGTAGAGGTCATGCGTGACCGCATTAAAAACGGAGCAAATCTGCTCGACAGCCATGTATTCCAGTTTGATTTTCTCAATGATGATTTCTCCAAACTACCGAAATCGCTGCAAGATATCATCAATGACCCCGAGAAGAGAAAAAAGTTAGTTGTTTATATAAATCCGCCATATGCAGAGACTGCAAATAATGATACAAAAGATAAAGACAGAATTAATAAAAGAGGAGTTTCATTTACAAAATCACAGCTAGAATATGGAGATATTATTGGAATAGCTACAAAGGAATTGTTTGCTCAATTCTTAACACGAATATATGATAAACTACCTAATACAATCCTTGCTCAATTTTCTAAATTAAAAATTATTCAAGGTCCCAATTTTTCAAAATTTAGAAATTATTTTAAGGCTAATTATTTAGGAGGTTTCATTTGCCAAGCGAATACTTTTGATAATGTAAAAGGAAATTTCCCAATTGGATTCTTGATTTGGTCACTAGATGGTAAAAGAAAAATTGAAGAAATTAATTGTGATATTTTCGATAACAAAGGAAATGTAATAGGTAAAAAAATATTTTATGCTTATGACGACAAAGTTTTTATTACAGACTGGTATAGAAAATATCACAATCGTAAGGAAAGTAAAGATAATATTGGCTCTATTGGTCTTTATGGGAGCGATTTCCAACATAGTAATTTTATAAGTATTTATAATGTATCTAATCACCCTAATAGGTGGTCATTTATTGGAGCTCAAAATTTAATTGAAACATCAATTTATTATGCAGTACGCCATTGTATAGAACAAACTTGGATAAATGATAGAGATCAATATTTATATCCTAATGATAACTGGGAAGGTGACATTGAGTTTCAGCGAGATTGTTTTACTTATGCTTTGTTTTCTAATAATATTCAGTCAAAGTTTGGAACAAATCATTGGATACCGTTTACAGAAGAAGAAGTCAATGCCAAAGAACGATTCGAAAGCCATTTTATGACTGATTTTATTAGCTCTGGTATGAGACCAGAAATCAAGAAAGATATTTTTAGTGGGGTAGAAGAACCTATAGTTACTTATGCGACTGGTGCGAAGTTTTCCGATAAAGCTAATGCTGTATTTGATGCTGGCAGAGCACTCTGGACATACTATCATGCACAGCCAGATATCAATGTCAATGCCTCGCTATATGATATACGAGAATATTTTCAAGGCAGAAATGATAAAGGGAAAATGAATACCAAAAGCCAAGATGAGAAATATAATGAACTGATAAGCAATCTACGAGCTAGATTAAAAGACTTAGCCAAGAAAATAGAACCTAAGGTTTATGAATATGGATTTTTGAAAGCATAAATATCTAAAATCGTATAGCAGCTATAACCACTAAAACCAAAGAAGTGAAAGAGGAGCTATATACTATGCTCACCGGAGATTTTCGTTATTTCAGATCCTAGGGTACTTTTACTAAAAATTATACTCCTTTTTCGTGTTTAGCCACATTTTCTTAAAATGTAGTATATCAGCATATTGTCTTATCCTGAAAAAACTTGACAGTTTTTCAAACCAAATTAGGTATGAAGAATAATCAAAATCAATTAGGAAAGGATAATCCTTTAAAAATCAATTTTAAATTTAAAACAAGTGATCCAAATCAAATAGCACTAAGGC